>CAJAYO010000956.1 GCA_903948415.1 uncultured Opitutia bacterium
AGCCCGCATCAATCACACTTTCCTGAAGTAATTCCTTTCTCACAGAGCGCACAGAGGTCCATACCGAGGACACGGAGCCAAACACCTTGTCCGCTCTGTGAGCTCTGTGGCCTGGGCACCGTGTCCTCTGTGAAATCGGTTTGGTCAAGTTGAGTGTGAAATATCCGGGCTAGGGCGTTTCCGGTCCGATCGCGTTGACGCCGCGCAGGCCGAAGTGCTGGGCAGCGGCGAGAACGTGGCGGTCGTGCGAGTGGACCTCGCCAAAGCCGTGCTCGGCCGCGCACGCAAGGTGCAGGGCGTCGGCCGCCCGCAGGAAAACCGTGGCCGGAGCAGTCTGGTAAAATCGGCCGACCCGTTGCTGGACGGAATCGGTCGGGGGTAACCAAACGAACAGGCCGTCGTTGGATTCCGAAATGAACTGCTCCAGCGCCCGGAGATAAGCGCCCGGCGGAAGGCGGCCTTCACGATACGACCGGTGGAGGGCGGCGGTGAGTTCGGCTTGCGCGTGCCACGCACTGGCGATGCTGGCAGCGGAACCGGCCAACTCGCGCACCGCCGCGAAACCGTGGTCGCGAAAGGTAGAGCCGCATCCGGTCGGAGGTGTCGAAATCGGGAACGTTAGCGGCCATCGCGGTCGTCGGAAATCAGTGCGGTGATGTCGCGGTCACCTGGGCGGGCGGTGAAGGCCCCGGCGGCGTCCAAGCGGGCGAACTCAGGCAGGAGTTTGCGCTGCGCCCACCGGGAAACCGGCGGAGGAACATCGGCCAGAGGGGCATCCAACTCGCGCTCAAGCGAGGTCAGCACGATGTCTTTGAGGGTTAGACCCCGTTCGATGGCGCGGATTTTGGCCCTTTTGTAGAGGGAATCGGGGAGATCGATCGTGGTTTTCACGAGAACGCGATGCGGGAATGCGGGTTCCCGTCAAACTGGCTTTCCGGGTCAGGGAGTAAGGTGCTCAGCAGGGTCGTGAATGGCCCTGAAAAGACGAGGGTTGGGGGGGGCGGGGGAGCCGCACGCGCGCTCTGCGTGAGTTCAGAACTTTGGGCGGGACAACCAAGCCGCGAGGGAACCAGCCGAGACCCCTAACCCGGACATTTCACACTCAAATTGATCAAAAGTTTGGCACAGGGGATATGGAGCCAAGCCCACAGAGCCCACAGAGCAGACAAGGTGTTTGGCGCCGTGTCCTCGGTTCGGGCCTCGGTGCGCTCGGTGAAAAATAATTGCTTCAGGAAAGGGTGATTGATGCAGGCGAAGCGCTTTTTACGAAATTGCGGGCGAGAGATGGGCGAGGAGGGTCTCGGCGCAGGCGCGGGCGAAGGCGGGGTCGTTGATTTCTACGTCGAGTTCGCGGACGGGGATGTCGGGGCGGAGGTGGTGGCGGAGGGAACGGAAGAGGGCTTCGTCGGCGGCGGGGGAGTGGAAAGGTTGGCCGGGGGCGCTGATCACGCTGATGGCGCGGAGGGGGAGGAGGACGCTGACGGGGGCGGTGTAGCGGTTGATTTTTTCGGCGAGGATGCGGCCGAGTTGCGCGCACTCTTCGGGCGTCGTGCGCATGAGGGTCACCTGCGGGTTGTGCTGGTAGAAGAGGCGGCCGGCGAATTTGGCGGGGACGGAGGCGGGTTCGCCGAAGTTGACCATGTCGAGGCAGCCGGGGGCGATGATGGCGGGGAGGCGGGCCTTCGCGGTGGCGTCGAGGCGTTCGGGGCCGGCGGTGAGGACGCCGCCGACGAGTTCGTCGGCCCACTCGGTGGTCGTGATATCGAGCACCCCCGAGACAAGGCCGCTGGCGATGAGGGCTTCCATGGCGCGGCCGCCGTTGCCGGTGGCGGCGAAGACGAGGACTTCGTAGCCGGCGGCTTCGAGGATTTTTTTGGCTTCGGTCACGCACGCGGTGGTGTTGCCGAACATGCTGGCGACGATGAGGGGTTTTTCGGACGCCGGGGGAGACTGGGGCGAGGGGGCGGACCTTGCGGTGACCATGCCGGCGATGGCGCCGGCGGCGTTGGTGAAGATGGCGCGGGAGACGCGGTTGAGGCCGGAGACGTCGACGATGGCGGGCATCATCGTGAGGTCGCTCGTGCCGACGTAGGGCGCGACCTGGCCGCTCGCGAGGGTCGAGACCATCAGCTTGGGGAAACCAATGGGAAGGGCGCGCATGGCGGCCGTGGCGATGGCGGTGCCGCCGCCGCCGCCGAGGGAGATGATGCCGTGGATACGGCCGGCGGCGTGGAGCGCGGTGACGCAGGCGGCGGCGGCGCGGGCCATGAGGGTGACGCATTCGCCGCGGTCGCGGCGGGCGAAAATGGCGGCGGTGTCGGGGGCGGAGGAAGGCTCGGCGGCGGTGAGCGCGGCGAGGACCTCGGCGCGGGAGATGTCGGGGGTCGTCGTGGGCGAGTCGAGGCTGCCGACGTCGATGAGGAGCGGGGTGTGGCCGGCGCGGCGGAGGGCGTCGGCGACGAAGGCGTGTTCGGGGCCTTTGCTGTCGAGGGTGCCGAGGACGGCGATGGTGGGCATGGCGGTGAGCGGCGGAGGGCGGTTAGTTTTTCGACGCGGAAATCACGGAGGAGAAGGGAGGCGGAGCGATGGCCACAAGCAGCGCAAAAAATCGGAGGGCGATGGGGCGTCTAAAGGCGCCTGGCCCGCATCAAGCACACTTTCCTCAAGAAATTCCTTTTTCCCAGAGCGCACCGAGGTCCAAACCGAGGACACGGAGTCAAATACCTTGTCCGCTCTGGGTCCTGTGGGCTGGGCTCCGTGCCCTCTGGGCCAAGAATTTGGTGAACGTGCGGGTGAAATATCCGGGCTAGAGGCGCGCGGGGGTGGAGAGGGGCGGGATTTTTTGACCACGGATTTCACGGATGGCACGGATGAAGGCCGCGTGATGCGGAGGTTTGATCCGGGGAATCTGGGTGGTCCGTGGTGGAATTTGAGTTTTGAAAGCGCGGGCTGAAGCACCGCGCTACTTGCCGGAGGCCCATTTCACGGCGTTCGTGAGGAGGGTTTTGAAGGGTTCGAGGTCGTGGACGCGGCCGTCGTGGCCGATGGTGAGGCCGACGATGCGGGCGGTGGGGTGCTTCGTGGTCCAGACGACAGGGTGCGATTTCTTGAATTTTACCGAGGGCGAGGTTTCGGCGAGAACGTCGATGGGCGAGGTGCCGGGCGGGATTTTTTCGGGCTCGGCATTGATGTAGTAGAGTTCGTCTTCGACTTCGAAGGTGGCGGGCACGTTTTTGAGGATCGGGTGCGCGGGCTGCAGGGCGTTGACGGAATATTTGGCGATCTTGTCGTGGCCGCGGGCGCCGCCGCCGACGATCTGGGCGTTGAGTTCGGGCCAATCGGCGAAGCCATACCACGTGCCGGGGTGGTGCATCACGATGCCTTTGCCGGCGGCGGCGAAGGCGAAGAGGGCTTTGCGGTAGGCGGGGGTGTCGAAGAATTTCCGATTCACGCTGATGACGGCGACGTCGGCGCCGGCGAGTTCGGCGGCGGCCTGGTCGCGGTCTTCGGTGTAGTTCACGGTGTATCCGGCGGCGCGGAGGATGGCGCTGTCGGCTTTGCCGAAGAACTCGCCGAATTTATGGGAGCTGCCGCCGCCGATGAGGAGGACGCGGGTCTTGCCGGGTTCCCAGACGACGGGGGTGGTCTCGGGGAGGGGGAAATCGCCGCGGCCGCCGGTTTTGGGGGTGAGGTCGGCGGGGGCGGCGGGAGCCGGCGCGGGAGAGGCGGGGGATAAACCCCCTCCCACATTGGCGGATTTCGCGGGGCCGGCGTTGGCGGCGAGGTAGGCGATGATGTCGCGGAGGCCGGCGGCGCCGAGGCCGTCGAAGCCCTCGGGCATGAGTGAGCGGCGGGTGTTTTCGCGGGTGGCGATGTCGGCGGTTTTGATTTCGGTGTCGCCGCCCTGGTTGCGGACGATGAGGGCGGCGGTGGTTTCGGAAACGATCACGCCGGAGAAGGTCTCCCCTTTTTTCGTCGTGATGTTCCACTGCCAGAAATTCGGCTCCACCTGGCGGTTCGGGTCGACGATGGCGGTGAGCAAATCGGCGGGGGCGTGGGCGCCGATGCCGGCGAGGGGCGGGCCGACATCGCGGAAGCCGACGTCGCCGAGTTTGTGGCAGATGGCGCAGGCGGCGGCGTAGAGGGTGCGGCCGTTGGCGAGGTCGCCGGGCTTTTGGACTTCGGGGAGCAGCTGGGCGATGAGATCGTCCTTGGCTTTGGTGGACGTGTGGGTGGCGCCGAGGACGACGAGGGCTTCGCGGGCGACCTTGGTGGTGGGGTGCTGGCGGAGGCGGGCGATGTTGGCGGGCCCGAGGGCGGAGGGGCTGACGCGGTTGGCGGCGATCGCGGCGACGAGGGCGAGGGCGGACTCCTGGCGCTTCAGGATTTGTTCGAAGACCGGGGCGGACTTCGTCTGGACGAAGGCGTTGATGAGGACGTCGACGGGTTCGCGGCCGGCGAGTTCGCCGACGGTGGCGATGAGGGGCGCGGCGACGGCGGCGGGCGTGGCGGGGTCGTTGAGGAGGGCGGCGATTTTGGCGAGGGCGGCGGAGCGGTGGGCCGGGAGCGCGACGAGGGCGGTGGCGATGTCGGCGCGGGTGGTGGCGGGGGTGGACGGAGCGGCGAGGTCGGTGAGGACGCGGCGGGCGGCGGTGGCGATGGGTTCGGTGAGGGCGCCGGTGGTATCCCATTTGGCGGCGACGCCGAGGGCGGCGGCGGTGGTGTCGGGGGCGGCGAGGAGGGTTTTGAGTGCGGCCGCGAGGGTCGGCTCGCTGGCGCTCGCCGCGACGGAAGAAGCGGTGAGTCCGCGGAGCAGGGCGGCGGCGAGAGGCGTCGGCGAGGCGGCGGCGGCGGCGGTGAGGCGGGCGAGGTCGGCCGACGGGACGGAGGCGGCGAGGGCGGTGACGAAGGGGGCGAGGGTCGGCGGTTGGGAACCGCCGCTCCGTTGAGCGAGGGCATCGATGAGGAAGTCGGCGGCGTGGTCGCTGGCGGCGGCGATGAGGGCGGACTTGGTCCAGTCATCGGTGGCGGCGGCGAAATCGGCGAGGACGGCGGCGCGTTGGGCGGGCGTGGTGGCGGTGCGGGCGGATTCGTAGCGGGCGAGGGCGGCGCTGCCCATCGTGGGCGAGAGGGAGGTGAGTTGCGCGGCGCCGGCGTGATTTTCCTGCGCGAGACGGAGCGCGAGTTTTTTCACGTGGGCGTTGGGGCTCGTTTGGATGGCGGCGAGGAGGCCGGGGAGGTTTTTGCGGTCGAGGGCGACGGCGGGGAGGGCCTTCGCTTCCTTGTGCTGCACTTTCCAGATGCGGGAGAAGTAGTGGTCGCGGTCGGGGCGGACGGCGGCGTTGGTCTGGCTGTGGACGGGGCCGCGGGTGTCGTTGTGGATGACGGCCTGGTTATAGAAATCGACGACGTAGAGGGCGCCGTCGGGGCCGACGCGGTTTTCGATGGGGCGGAACCAGAGGTCGGTGCTGCGGATGAACTCGGTTTCTTCGCGGCCTTTTTCTTTTTCGACGGAGTAGCTGACGCCGTCGCGGCGGACGAACTGGTGGTGGACGATGTTGAGGGTGGGTTCGGTGGTGAAGTAGCTGTAGTTCCACTTGGCGGGCCAGGCGCCGCCCTCGTAGACGGCGCAACCGGCGGCGGCGGTGAAGCGGCCGACCTGGTCGATCTGCACATAGGCCTGCTCGGGCCACTCCAGGGCGGGGAAGGAGCGCTGGTTCGTGATCAGGCCCTTCCACGAGGTGGTGCCGGGGAGTTTGCCTTTGGCGAGGACGCTCTCGGGGAGGACGGTGTGGAAGAAGACCGTGCCGCTGGTGGGCTGGGTCCAGAAGACCTGGCCGTCCCAAGTGACGTCGAGGCCCCAGGTGTTGCCGTTGCGGGAGGCGTATTGCTCGAAGGCGGAGCCGTCGGGTTTGAAGCGGACGACGCCGGAGCCGTCGGGGCCGAATTTTTTCGTGCCGTCGCCGGAGGTCACGTCGCCGCGGCTGTAGCCGTGGGAGGCGTAGACCCAGCCGTCGTGGCCCCAGCGGAGATTGTTGATGACGGCGTGCGTATCATTGATGCCGAGACCGGTGTAGAGCTTGGTGCGCTTGTCGGCGACGCCGTCGGCGTTGGTGTCTTCGAGATACCAGATGTCGGGCGAGGTGGCGGCGATGACGCCGTTTTTGTAGAGGACGAAACTGGTGACGAGTTCGAGTTTGTCGGCGAAGATTTTCTTCGTGTCCATGATGCCATCGCCGTTGGTGTCGGTGAGGATGGAGATGGAGTCTTCGGGATCGCGGTCGGCGACGAACGGTTTGTGGGAGCCGGAGTCTTTCCAGCGCGGGAGGGCGGAATTGGCGGGGGTGTTGGGCTTGCGGCGGCCGTTGGGATACTCGGGGGTTTCGCAGACCCAGAGGCGGCCTTGTTCATCCCAATCGATGTTCATGACCTTGTTGATGAGCGGCTCGGAGGCGACGAGGGAGAGGTTGAACTCGGGGTGGACCTGGATTTTCGCGGCGGCTTTCGCGGGGGCGGTGGGGCCGCCCTCGGGGTAGCGGAGGGCGTCGCCGAGTTCGTCGGCGCGGCAGAGTTCGTCGGCGTTGGCGCGTTGGCCGGCCCAGGCGATGCCGCGGAGGAGAAGGGCGCGGTAATTGGGGCGGTCGAAGTTGGTGTAGAGGTGGCCGGGGATGGAGACGAAGGCGCGGTAGGGTTTGGTGGCGGCGGGGAGGGTGCGCTCGTAGGTCCAGAGCTGGGGCTGGTGGTCGTAGATATTGACGGCTTTGTTTTTCGCGACGGCTTCGGCGGCGCGGGCCTGGGCTTCGCGGTTGCCGCGGCCGCCGGTGTCGATGGCCTTGGGGGTGTAGGCGGTGGCGAGGACGTGGGCGTCGGGGGAGAGATCCATGTCGTAGTAGATCTCGTCGTTCATCTGCCAGTTGGAGGCGTGGCGCGTGATGGGATGTTCGCGGTCGATGAAGTAGAGGTGCATCGGGGCTTCGAGCCACTTGGTGGTGCCCTGGCGCCACGAGCCGCCGACGATGGATTTATACCAATCGGTGTCTTTCGCGACGGAAGCGGCGTGGATGACGACGAGGCCGCCGCCGCGGGCGAGGTAGGTGTTCAGGTTTACGCGGTCAGGTGCGGCGATGTTGCCGGCTTCCTGGGCGTGGAGGACGAGGACGTCGGTGGCGGCGAGTTGTTCGGCGGAGGGGAAGGTGTTGCCGCCGGAGGCGACGGCGCCGCGGGCATTGAGGAGGGGGACCCATTCGGCGAGGAAGCGCGGGTGGTCGTGGGCGCCGGGGCCGTGGGATTTGGGGCCGGAGCGGATGAAGACGCGGAGGGGGGCGTCGGCGGCGGAGAGCGCGGAGGTGAGCGCGACGGCGAGGAGGGTGGCGAGGGTGAGGAGGCGTTTCATGGGGGCGAAGGGGCGAGAGGCGCGCGAGGGGAAAGAGGAAGGAGGAAAGTGGAAGGAGGAATCGAGGCGCGGGCGGACGAGAGGGGGAGAAACCGAAGGGCGGGCGGAAGCGCCGCGCTACGAGCGGGTGCGGCAGGGGGTGAGGTGGTCGCGAAGGCTGGCCCAGGGTTCTTGGGTGGAGACGTCGAAGGGGTCGGGGACGATGGCGAGGTCGTCGGGGAGTTTCGCCGGGGAAAGCAGGGCGAGGAAGACGAGCGGCTCGGCGTGGGGGTTGTAGGTGGCGTGAACGGTGCCGGCGGGGATGTGCGCCATTTCGCCGGCGCTGAGGATACGATACTCGTGGCCGACCCACTGTTCGGCGCGGCCGTAGAGGACGTAGATGATTTCCTCGCGGTGCGGGTGGTAGTGAAACGGGTGGCAGTGCAGCGGGTCCATGTTGGCGCGCACGAGGAGGAGTTTCTCGGCGGCGACGAGGTCGGGGCGGCAGAGCCACTCGTTGTTGGTCCACGCGTTGGGTTCGCGGAGGGCGTCGGCGATTTGGACGAAGCGGCGGTCGGCGGGGGAGTCGGCGGGGGACGACATGGGGTGATTTATTTTTTCGACACAGAGGTCACGGAGGAGGCACCGAGGTCACGGAGAAACCCAAAACCTTTGGCTCTTTTTGCGTCGGTGTCTCGGTGATTCATCCGCGGGTGGAGGGCGCGGGGAAAGGGCGGGGCGGAGGCCGCGCCCTACTTTTTCGGGGAGCGTTTCAGCGATTTGAATTTGCGGGTGAGGTTGGTGAGGGACTCTTCGACGCCCATGCGTTCGAGGCTGCTGGCGCCGACGAAGCCGTCGCAGTCGGTGGCGGCGATGACGCGGGCGGCGTCTTCGGGGGTGTTGATGGGGCCGCCGTGGCAGAGGAAGAAGATGTCTTTGCGGATGGTGGAGGCGGCGTCGATGATGTCCTGGGTGGTCTTGAGGGTGTGGTCCCAGCTGACGAGGGCGTTTTTGACGCCGATGCTGCCGCCGACGGTGGTGCCGACGTGGGCGATGATGGCGTCGGCGCCGGCCTTGGCCATCTCGATGGCTTCCTCGGGCGAGCCGACGTAGACGACCGAGAAGAGGTCCATGCGGCGGGCGAGGGCGATCATCTCGTATTCCTTCTTCACGGACATGCCGGTCTCTTCGAGGACGCCGCGGAAGTGGCCGTCGACGATGGTGTGGGTGGGGAAATTGTTGACGCCGGAGAAGCCCATTTCTTTGACCTGGCCGAGCCAGTGCCACATGCGGCGGCGGGGGTCGGTGGCGTGGACGCCGCAGATGACGGGGCATTCTTCGACGACGGGGAGCACCTCGTATTCGCCGATCTCCATGGCGATGGCGTTGGCGTCGCCGTAGGCCATCATGCCGGCGGTGGAGCCGTGGCCCATCATGCGGAAGCGGCCGCTGTTGTAGATGATGATGAGATCGGCGCCGCCTTTCTCGATGAATTTGGCGCTGATGCCGGTGCCGGCACCGGCGGCGATGATGGCGTCACCCTTGGCGAGGGTGGCGCTAAGGCGGGCGCGCACTTCCTCGCGCGTGTAAGGGTTTCCTTTTCCGGTCCAAGGGTTGGGCATGATGAGTGAGAGTAGGGATAAAAGTGAAAGGGGAAGTGAAAGGGAAAGGGAAAGGGAAAGTGAAAGGGAGAGGGAAAGGGGGAGGGAAAGGGAGAGGGGGAGGGAGAGGGTGGGGGAGGGGGGATTGGTTCGTCGCGGCGCTCCTCGCCCTGACAAGCGTCGGAGCGCGAGCAAGCTCGCGGCCTACGGACGGAGGGAACGTTAGACGGATGGCTTCGTCGCGGTGCTCCTCGCCCTGACAAGCGTCGGAGCGCGAGCAGGCTCGCGGCCGACGGACGGAGGGAACCTCAGAATTTGTAGGTGGAGGAGAGGAAGTAGGCGCGGGGTTGGACGGGGACGTATTGGAGCATCGTGTCCTGGCCGGTGGCGGGGAGGGCGGTGTAGCTCTGGCGGTCGCCGGGATTCACGCCCCAGCCGCGCCAGGTCATGACGCCCTCGCTGTCGGTGAGGTTGTTGATATTGAAATTCACGGACCAGCGGCGGGAGAAGGTGTAGCCGGTGCCGAAATCGAATTGGTTGAAGCGGGGCAGAATGATCACGTTGGCGACGTTGCCGGCGCGTTCGCCCATGTGTTTCCAGGAGAGATTGGCGAAGAATTTCGGCGTCCGGTAGGTGAGCGTTTGGTTGAGAATGAAGTCGGGATTGTTGTCGGATTTTCTGCCGGTGAAATCGAGGTAGCTGTCGTCGTCGCGGCCGTTGACGCCGGCGACGAAGATTTTCCACACGGTGTTGGTGGAATATTGTTTGGTGAACACGGAGCGGAGGCTCCAGCGGTCCGAGATTTTCAGCTGGGCCTCGAGTTCGAGGCCGTAGGAGGTGACGGCGTTGTAGATCGGGTCGGGGTAGTAGGCGGTGACCCCGTCGGCTTCGACGGCCTGGGGGTTGCTGTTCACATTGTTCAGCTGGGTCCAAAACGGGGTGGCGGTGAGGGTGATATCTTTCCGTTTCCAGCGGTAACCGAGCTCGGCCTGCATGATCGATTGCGGGCGGGGCTTGAGGTTAGCGAGGCGGAACGGCGTGGTGTAGTTGCGGAAGAAGCCGTAGTCGGGGGCTTTTTCGCCGTCGGCGAAGCGGACGTAGAAGGAGTTTTCGTTGTTGATGACGTAGTTGCCGGCCGAGGACCACGAGAAGCTGTGGACGTCTTTATCGAAGTCCCATTTGCCGTTGGGATTGGGGCCGGTGAAGCGGTTGTCGGCCATGGTGAGCACATTCCCGTCGGGGCCGCCGTAGGTGGGGTCCCAGTTGCCGCGGGCGTTTTGGGTGCCGGTTTGGTTGAAGCCTTTGACGGCGTAGCGTTCGCCGCGGAAGCCCCAGTCGAAGCTGAGGCGCTGGCTGAGTTCCCATTTGTGGCCGAAGAAAATCGCGACCTGGCGGGCGAGGGCTTTGTCGCGGGTGTAGCCGACGCCGAGGGCGGTGTAGCCCTCGGGGTTGGTGAGGAGGACGGGTTGGCCGTTGAAGCCGGCGACGGCGGTGAGGGCGGCGGCGGGCGTGCCGGCGGGGGCGTTCGCGGCGGTGGCGGGAATCCAAGTGAGGGCGAGGGGCTGGGGTTGTTCGACGAGCGGCGAGGCGGTGCGGCCGCCGCTGGTCTGGCGGTCGGAGATGCCGGCGTAGCCGAAGTAACTGCCGGCGGTGAAGGAGTGGTTGCGCCATTTTTTCGTGAGGGAGAAATTTTCCATGATTTCGTTCACGTGTTCGTTGGCGACGCGGCCGACGTTGGTCCAAAGGGCGTTGGGGAGAATCGGGTTGTTGGGCAAATTGGAGGAGCGCAGGACGAGGCCGGGATTGGAGAGGGCGTTGGCGGCGACGGTGAAGGCGCCGTTGGAGGTGACCTCGGCGAGGACGGCGCCGGTGGAGCGGTCGGAGAAACGATAGGTGCCGGCGGGGATGCGGCCGTTTTGGCCGCCGCCGCTGAACTGGATCGCCATCGTGCTGTAGAAATTGGGCCAGTCGATGGAGCGGGGGGTGACGCCGGAGCTGGAGTTCCAGTCGGCCCAGTTGCGGGAGAACTTGACGTTGTGACTGACGGACCAGCCGTCGCCGAACTCGTGTTTCCACTCGGCGCCGAGGTAGCGCTGACGGGAGCGGACGGCGTCGGTGGTGTCGAAGGTGGAGAACTGGGTGTCGGTTTCGCGCGGATACTGGAACGACGCCTTGGGGAGGAGATTGGTGCTGTAGCGGCTGAGGCCGGGGTATTGTTTGGGGTCCTGGGGGTTGCGGGCGAGGAGGTATTCGTACCAGTGGTTTCGGTCGTCGAGGAATTTGCCGTAGAGTTTGAGGGAGCCGTGGCCGTAGTCCTTGAAGAGGTTGCCGCGCAGGTTGAAGCCGTCGTTCATCGGCCAGCCGGCGGGGGGGCGGTGGCCTTCGGCGTAGCGGTAGAAGCCGCCGATGTTGTAGACCCAGCCCTGGGCGCCGAGGGCGCCGGGCAGGGGGCCGCCCATGGTGAGGTCGCTGCGGTATTGCGGGGAGCCCTGGCCCTCGAGGCCGAGGCGGGTGCGGATCTCGCCGCCGAAACGGTCGGGGCCGTGGCGGGAAATGTAGTTGAAGGCGCCGCCGGGGGAATTGGAGGAGGTGATGGAGGCGCTGCCGCCGCGGACGGCTTCGACGCGTTGGAGGGTGGCGTCGGGGCGGTTGAAGTAGCCGGCGCCGTAGTTGCCGAAGCTGACGTTGGTGATGGGCAGGCCGTCTTCCTGCATGGAGACGTAGTAGGTGCCGGTGGCGCCGTCGGAGCTGTCGGCGGAGATGCCGCGGGAGTAGACCATGCCGCGGATTTCGCCGAGGGAAGAGTTCACGAAGATGCCGGCGACGTTGAGGAGCATGTCGTCGGCGCTGAGGGCGACCTGCTCGGCGAGCAGGTCGGCGTTGAGGGCGGTGATGGCGGTGGTGGCCTTGCGGGCCTCGGTGGCGTTGAAGACGCCGGTGACGACGAACTGGTCGAGTTTGACGGCGTCGGCGGCCTCGGCGGAGGTGGGGGCCTTGGTGGCGCTGACGGCGGGAGCGGGGGCGGTTTGGGCGGGGAGCGGGGGGGCGAGGGGGAGGAGGAGGGAAAGGGAAAGTGAAAGTGAAAGTGAAACGGAGAGTGAAAGTGAAAGTGAAACGGAGAGTGAAAGTGAAAGGGAGAGGGAAAGGGGGAGGGAAAGGGAGAGGGGGAGGGAGAGGGTG
>CAJAYO010000957.1 GCA_903948415.1 uncultured Opitutia bacterium
GCAGGCCCAGACGATCCTGACCATCGAGACGATCCAGAAGCGTGTCGCCGACCATTTTCAAATTCGGCACAGCGACATGACCAGCAAACGCCGGCCCAACAACATCGCCATCCCCCGCCAAATCGCGATGTATCTCTCCCGCGTTCTCACCAAACATTCCCTCCAAGAAATCGGTGACAACTTCGGCGGTCGTGACCACGGCACCGTGATCCACGCCTGCAAGGCCGTTGACAATATGTGCGAACAGGACGCCTCCACGCGCAGCAGCGTCGAGTTCCTCAAAACTCAACTTTCGAAGTAAGACTTACCCGTTCCAGAAAGAGCCAAGCCCGGAATCGATCCGGGCTTTTTCGCACCGAGCTCTAGCCCGACCTTCGCATTTCGGGAGGCTTTGAGGGCGTGGTTTTCGGTTTTTCCAGAGGGAATCGGCTTGTTTTGGCGCTCGGCTATTGCTAGTTGAAGGAATGCACTTTTTTGAACGCATGGTAGACGGCCGGTTGTATCGCGTCGTCGCCCAGTCGGTGTGGGATCCGCAGAAACAACAGCCGGTGTCGCGGCAGGTGTTGCTTGGCCCCGCAGACCCGCCGCCGGTCGCCGACCTCGCCAAGACGCGCACGGTGGGCACGAAGCGCGTGGGCGATACTGGTGCCCTCGGGTGGGTGGCCGAACAGCTCGATATCGTGGGGCTGATCGACGAGGCGTGCGGCGCGCTCGGCCCGGCGAAGGGTCCATCAGTGGGAGAACTGGCGCTCGGCGTGGCGCTGCAGCGTGCGTGTGCGCCCGGCGCCAAGCGCGATCTGGCGGCGTTTCTCGATTCGAGCGTGGCACGGATTTCCTGCCTACCGATTGAGAGCTTCACGGGACAGGCGTTTCATCGCGGCGCAGCCGGCGTCACTGCGGAGCAACTGGAACGTGCGCAACTGGCCATTGCGCGCGCCGCCGTGACGCGCTTCAAGCTTTCGGCGGAGGTGCTCGCCTTCGATTCCACCAACTTCGATACCCACATTGCGACGACGACGCCCGGTGAGCTGGCGCGGCGCGGCCACGCCAAGAGCAAGCGGAGCGACTTGCGGGTGGTGGGACTTGGCGTGCTGGTCAGCGAGATTGGGCACGTGCCGCTGCTCCACCGCACCTATCCCGGTAATAGTTCGGACCAGGCGCTCCTCACCTCGTGTTTGCAAGGACTGGCCCAGTTGCACGACGCGTTGGATACCGCGGAGGGAGGCGCGACGAAGGCGGGACGCACGGTCGTGCGCGATGGCGGATTTTGGAGTGAGCAACTGGAGCTGGATCTGGAAGACGCCCGCTACCACTCGCTCATTTCGTTGCCGCTGTCGCACACCGCGTCCGAGCAGGCGTTGGTCTTTGCCGCCCAGCGAGGCAACATGCAGCCACTGCGTGGCGTGCTCGCCGAGGTGCGCGCCGCACGGCTGGAGGCGCGCGTCGGCGAACTCGCGCGGACACTGTTGGTGGTCGAGAGCCAGGAACTGCTCCGCGGCCAAAAGCGCGGCATCGCGGTGGCCCTCCGCAAGGCGAAGAGCGAGCTGCGCCTGCTGGAACGCCGAGTGCAGGCCGGCAAGCTCACGCGCACGACCCTGGCGGTGCGGGTGCAAAAGGCGCTGGGGCGCGAACATCTCGCGGAGTTTGTCGTGACCACGATCGGGGGCACCGCCGCGCAGCCGACGTTTTCCTGGCAAGTGGATGCGGCGCGACGGCGCGAACTGGAGCGCACGCGGCTCGGCCGGCGCGTGCTTTGCACGACCCGCAAGCTGTGGAGCACCGAGCGAATCGTCCACGCTTTCCGCGGCCAGTGGCACGTCGAGGAACTGTTCCGGCGCGCGAAAAAGGGTGGCCTGGTGCCGTGGGGCCCTTCGTTTCAATGGGCCGACGCTTCGCTGCAGTTCCACACCTTCGCGACCGTGCTCGGTCTGACGTTGGTGGCGCTCGCGCGGCTGGCGCTCGGCACGAAGCAATCGGCGCCGGTTTTCATGCAGGACCTCGCGAACATCAGCGCCACGCTCGTGCGCACGAACACCGGCCAGCAAGGGCGCCGCCCGACGGTGATGCTACCGCCCGAACTGTCGCCGGCGCAGCAGAAAGCCGTGCGCCTCTTCGAGCTGGATCGCTGGTTGCCATCACTTTCTTCAACTATGAACTAGCCTTCAC
>CAJAYO010000958.1 GCA_903948415.1 uncultured Opitutia bacterium
CCGCAACAAAAGTGCGCCGCGCATGGCGCAGCCATAGGCGATATCGACGGTGACGGCGACATTGATATCTACATGAGTAATCTTGACGGCGGGACGGTCGGGCCACGCTTCTACGTCAACGACGGTCGGGGCAATTTCAGCGAATCGGCTAACCGGATTCCGTCGGATATCGCAAACCGGCAACAGCGCTATACTGCGGCCGCACTCGTCGACGTGAACGGCGATGGCTTTCCGGACCTCGTCCTCGGGGGTTTCGCCGGCGCGCCAGATGAACTGCTCATCAATGATGGCTCCGGGCGATTCGTGCGAAATCCTCGGTTCACCATGACGGCCCGAAACGGGCGGGAAGAAAGCGGAACTCTCGACATCGGCGTAGCTGATTTCGACGGCAACGGCGCGCCGGACCTCCTTCTCGGGTGCACCGGGGGCAAACGGGTCCTAGACAACGGCATCAACGCACCTAGCGATGGCTATCGCTACGCCAACCTGCGCCTGCTCTTAAATCGTGGCGACGGAACGTTTTTCGACGCAAGCGACCGCCTTCAATTTAAACTCGAAGAAGATGCGGCTTGGATTCAAACGGTGGTAATCGGCGATTTCAACAACGACGGCCGTCCCGATGCAGCGATTCTCGGCCGGAGATTTGATTACTCCGCGATGCAACAACTGCTCCTGCTAAATCGGGGTGGCGGCCAACTGGTCAACGCTAGCGAGGGCTTGGTCGGCCCGGCCCTTGCCGCAACCCCGACCTTCATCGCACCCGCAGACTTCGACCGGGATGGCTCAATGGACTTCTTTACCCAAACCAACGGACAATTCTATCAGGCACGGGGCCTTAAAACTCTCCCTCGCTCCCTCTTCCAAACCGCCCCCGACGCCCCCGGCCGCCTCGCCAACCTCTCCGTCCGCACCCAGGCCGGCACCGGCGACCAGACCCTCATCACCGGCTTCGCCCTCGGCGGCGCCGGCACCAAATCCCTCCTCGTCCGCGCCGTCGGCCCCACCCTCGCCGCCTTCGGCCTCACCGACACGCTCCCCGATCCCTTCGTCGAGATCGCGCCATCAAACGCGACCAAAGTCGCCGAAAACAACAACTGGTCCGGCACCCTCGCGTTAAAAAACGCCTTCGCCTCCGTCGGCGCCTTCCCCCTCGCCACCGATGCCAGTCTCGACGCCGCCCTCGTGTTCTCGCCCTCCGCCGGCGCCTACACCGCGAAAATCACCGACACCGCCGCGCGCCCCGGCCTCGCCCTCGTCGAGATCTACGACACCGGCACCGGCAACACCCCGAAGCTCACCAACGTCTCCGCCCGCACCCAGGTCGGCACCGGCGCCGATGCGCTCATCGTCGGCTTCGTCGTCAGCGGCAACGTCCCGAAAAAATTCCTCATCCGCGCCGTCGGTCCGACCCTCGGCGCCTTCGGCGTCGGCGGCACCCTCGTCGACCCGCTCCTCGACGTTCGCCCCCTCGGCTCCGAAACCATCGTCGCCACCAACGACGACTGGCGCGGCACCCCCGCCCTCAAGGCCGCCTTCACGAGCGTCGGCGCCTTCGCCCTCGCCACCGATACCTCCCGCGACGCCGCCCTCGCGATCGAACTCCCTCCCGGCGCCTACACCGCCACCGTATCCGGCAAACAAAACACCACCGGCGTCGCCCTCGTCGAAGTCTACGAACTGCCCTGACCCGCCGTCCGCCCTCCTTCA
The DNA here is from genome assembly GCA_903948415.1 of uncultured Opitutia bacterium. Classification (GTDB taxonomy): domain Bacteria; phylum Verrucomicrobiota; class Verrucomicrobiia; order Opitutales; family Opitutaceae; genus GAS368. The sequence goes on from CAJAYO010000958.1 coordinate 1,708, forward strand.
TGATTGCTTTTCGTCTCGTCCTGCTAGTCGGCGCCGTCGCCGCGACCACCGCCTCCACGTTCGCCCAACTGCTCACCGTCGGCGCCAGCCCGCGACTGCTCGGCCCCAGTCGGGAAAACTTCGAGACCGCCGGCTACCGCGTCGGCGCCTTCGGCTGGTTCAGCCTCACGATGTCGGAGCAACACCCGGCCTATCGCTACCCCACGCCCGCCGATCTCAACCCCGCCGGCTGGTTCTCCTCCGTCCCGCACGACTACGCCCGCGGCGACTTCAACGGCGACGGCCGCGAGGACCTCGTGCTCACCATCGCCACGTTTCCGCACACCGTGCCGCGCCAGACGCGCTTCACCTTCGCCGTGCTCCTCAACGACGGCCAAGGCGGCTTTCGCCACTCGACCGATATCTGGGGTCCCTCCGGCCCGCCCGTCCGCCAGCACCTCGTCACCCGCGTGATCGTCGCGGACTTCAACCGCGACGGCCGGCCCGACTTCGTCGGCGCTCCGGAAGGTCTCAACCAGCGCAACGCCGACGGCACCTTTACCTTTGCGCGCGAGCCCCTGCCGCTCGCCCTCAGCGGGCCCGACGGCAAACTCCACGACGCCTCCGCCGCCATCGCCGGCCAGGAAAACGGCGGCCGTGTGCCCGGCCTCGACTTCAGCCACGACCTCGCCGCCGGCGACCTCAACGGCGACGGCGCGCCCGACCTCTACACGGCCGGCACGCTTCTCCTCAACGACGGCACCGGCCGCTTCGCGGCCTACGCGGCGCTGCCCACCGAGCTCAAGCCCGGCGCCCACTATATCATGAGCTCCGTCATCGGCGACCTCGATGCCGACGGCGTCGGCGACCTCGTCGTTAGCTATTCCGAAGGAGCCGCGAACAACGCCTCCGGCTGGATCTGGCTCTCGCAAAACGGTTCCCCCTCGCTCACCGGCCGCCGCCTCGTCGCCCTGCCCGCCGGCCGCTACGGCGCCGGCCAGACCAAGTTCAACCACGTGGCGCTCTTCGACGCCACGGCCGACGGCCGCACCGACATCGTCTTCGGCATCACGCGGGCCTTGCCCTACTACCAAGGACGCACACTCCAGATCCTCGCCAACCAGGGCAACGGCACCTTCGTCGACCAAACCGCCACGCGCGTCGTCGCGCCCGCCGACCTCGACACCGGCTGGGGCCAGGGGCAGCTCGAAGTCGCCGACGTCAACCGCGACGGCCACCTCGACCTCGTCCACTCCGGCCCGCTCGCCCTCGACGACATCAAACCCGCGACGATGACCGTCTACCTCGGCGGGAGCGACGGCGTGCTGCGCGCGCTCGACCGCAGCGCCTTGCCCTGGATCCAGCCCTGGCAGATCGCCGGATTCGAAGGTTTCCGCCCCTTCGCGCTCCGTTCGCAGTCGCTCACCTTCCCCGTCGACCTCGACGGTCGCGGCCACCTCGACTTCGTCTCCGCCGTCGCCACGCCCTTTTCGCAATGGCCGCAGGTCGAACCCAGCCAGCTGAGCCTCTACTCGATCGTTTCCAAGACGCCCGACACCCCGCGCCCCGCCAGCACGCTCACCAATCTCTCCGTCCGCACCGGCGCCGGCACCGGCGACCGTACGCTCATCGTCGGCTTCGTCGTGGCCAACGGCGCGCGCCAGATCCTCGTCCGCGGCGTCGGCCCGACGCTCGCGGCGTTCGGTCTCACCGACACGCTCGCCGATCCCAAAATCGAGCTTTACGCCGGCGACGCCCGCTCCGCCACCAACGACAACTGGACCGCCAGCGGCCTGCTCGCCGCCGATTTCGCCGCCGTCGGCGCCTTCGCCTTCGGGGCCGGCAGCCGCGACGCCGCCTTGCGGCTCCCGCTCAGCGGCGGCCGTTCGATCCAAATCACCGGCGCCAACAACGGCAGCGGCCTCGCCCTCGTCGAACTCTACGACGCCGGCAACGGCGGCTCCGGCCGGCTCGTCAACGTCTCCGCCCGCGCCGAAGTCGGCACCGGCGCCGACATCCTTGCCGCCGGATTCGCCATCGGCGGCACCGCACCCAAGCGCCTTCTCCTCCGCGCCGTCGGGCCCTCCCTCCGTCTCTTCGGCGTCGGCGGCACCCTCGCCGATCCCGTCCTCGCGATTCGTCCGCTCGGCCGCGAGACGCTCAGCGCGCAGAACGACGACTGGGCCGGCACCGCCGCACTGAAAGCTGCCTTCGCTAGCGTCGGCGCCTTCGCTTTCGCTGACGACGCCTCCCGCGACGCCGCGGTCGTGGTGGAACTCCCGCCCGGCACCTACACCGCCACCGTCTCCGGCCAGAACAACACCACCGGCGTCGCCCTCGTCGAAATCTACGAGCTCCCCTAGCATACTCCGCGCTCTGCAAAAAAATCCCGTATTCTCACAGAGAGTGTCACGTAATACGTGACACTAGAAATCCGCGGTTTTCCTCGAGAGAAGTCACGGCGTAATGGTCCGGTAACGACACCGCAGAAACGAAGCAGGCAATAAAAAGTAGCGGCAAGCGCCCGCAAGCCGAGTCGAGCGTCGGCTCGCTGGCGCTCGCCGCTACCGCGTCACGGATCGTCCGGGTCGCGACACTGGCGCGAGCGCGCGAGGAGACCCTCGCCCCATCCCCCCCCGCTCAAAAATCCAACCCAAACAGCAGCTTCAGCCGCGTATAGTCCTGCGCACTGCCGTCCGGATTGTTCCGCCGGATCTCGTGCCGCAACGACGTGCTGAGCGTCTCCGTCAGCTTCTTGTTCAACTCGACCTTGTTCTCCCAGCCGTCCTCCCGGTCGCGCACCGGATACCACACCCCGCGCTGCGTCAGCGCCAGCCGCCACGGCAGTGCCCACTCCACTTCCTCAAAACCCGACGGCACCCCGCGCGACGTGTGATTCGATGTCGGCGCGGTGTTCCAGAGGTCGAACAGATTCGCCGACACCCCCGTGCGCAGTTTCCTGCCCGGCGCACCGAGCACATTGAAACCCACACCGATCTCCTGCTGCAGCAGCACGTAGTCGCTCGGCAGCCCCACGCGCTTGCTCGCCCGGTTCCACTCCAGCGTCGGCCGATACTGCGCAAACTGCTTTCTATTGAAATCGTGCCGCCACAGCGCCGCCCCTTTCACGACGTCCGTCGTCGCCACCTGGTCCGTCTCACTATAATCAAACCGCCCGTTGAACGACACCTCGTCGCGCTCCCACTTGCGCCGCAGCGTCGCATCCATCGCCGAATTGTTCCGGTCCGTCGTGTCCGACACGACTTCCGTCGAAAGCGCCAGCCGCCCGTGCCACGGCCCGAAAAATCCCCGCACCCGCGCCGTCAACACCCACGGCGAAAACCGCTCCCACCGCGATCCGTGCGGCTCCTCCTCCTCCTGATCCACCACCGGTTTTTTCTTCGCATCCGCCGCCGGCACCGCCGCCCCTGCCGCCGCCGGCCCGCCCGCCACTGCGGGCCCCGCCGCCGGGGCCGCCGGTGAGACCCCCGGCGGGTTTTCCGCCGCGACCACCGCCGCGTCCGCCGCCGCCACGCGCAGTTCCCCGAACCGCTCCGATTTGAAAACAATCACGCCGCCCTCGCGGCTCACCACCCGCCCCTGCACGCGGTCCCCGTCCTTATAAACGAGCGTATCCGGCGCGTTCACCTCCGCCGCCCCCGTCCACGCCGCCGCACCCAACAGCCATCCGGCCGCCAGCCACCCCCTCCCCTGCTTTTTCCCAAACTTCATACGCGTATCGACGCCCGCTCCGCCCCGGTGTTTCAAGAATCTTCGGCCATTTTTGCCGCCCGCCCCCGGCCCCGCCCTCCGTCCTCCGCCCCCGTCCCCCGTCCGCCTCCCCGCGCTTGACCCCTCCGCGGCCCGGCGCGACCTTTCCCTCCGCTTCATGTCCAGCGACGCCGCACCTCCGCTCCTGCCGCGCCCGTCCGTCTTCATCAGCTATGCCTCCGAAGACCGCGCCGCCGCACGCACCGTGCGCGATGCCCTCTCCGCCTCCGGTCTCGAAGTCTGGTATGACGAAAGCGAACTCGGCGGCGGCGACGCCTGGGACCAAAAAATCCGCCGCCAAATCCGCGACTGCGACTATTTCATGCCGATGATCTCGGCCGCCACCGAGGCCCGCAAGGAGGGTTACTTCCGCCGCGAATGGCGCCTCGCCGCCGAGCGCACCCTCGATATGGCCGACGACGTCATGTTCCTCCTGCCCGTCGTCATCGACGGCACGGGCGAACTCGGCGCGCGCGTCCCCGACAAATTTCTCGCCGTCCAATGGCTCCGCCTCCCCGCCGGCCGGTCCACGCCCGCCCTCGCGGCCCTCTGCCGCCGGCTGCTCGCCGGTGAACACACCGCGCCGCCCCGCCCCGCGGCCTCCTTCACGCGCCCGCCCCTGCGGCCCCCCGCTTCCGGCGCACCGCCCCCGCCCCCGCTTCAGCCCCCGCCCGCTCCGGCCCCGGCCGCCGCTCCCCGCGAGGAGGCCGACCACAACCCGCCGCCGATGCCCCCGTTCCCGCCCCGGCCGGAAAAAGGCTCGGGCCACGAAATCAAATTCATCGCGGAAATTCTCTGGTGGGTCATCACCGCCGCCTGGCTCCTCCTCAAACGCGCCCCGAAATGGATCCGCGTCCTCCTTTCCGTCTGGTTCGTGTTTTTCGTCTTCTCCCGCTGCGACCGCAGCCCCTCCTCCGAACCCAGACCGCCGCGGGAAAAGAAAAGCGCCCGCGCCGCCCAGGTCGACGAAGCGTTCAAGACCGCCGTCGAACACGCCAAAGCCAACCCGGATCTCACCGGCGCCGAACTCGCCAAACTCGGCTCCAGTTTCGCCCGCCACCTCGCGGCCGGCCTCAAAGACGCCAAGAGCCCGCCCCGCCAACTCATCGTCGTGCCTTTCTCCCGCGGCCTCACCGACCCCGCCGCCGCGCAGTTCGCCGAAACCCTCTTCGCTTCCACCTTCGGCCACCTGGCCCTCGCCCGCTCCTCCGCCATCGGCCTGAGCCCCGCGACGCCGGCCGCGTTCACCGACGACGCGCTCCTCGAGCATGCGCGGAAATTTTCCAGCCCGCACCTCCTCGCCGCCCGCCTGATGACCGTCGCCCCCTTCGAGCTCGAACTGCTGTTGGTGCGCTCCGCCGATGGCACCCACCTCTGGACCGGGACCTATCCGCTGGACCCGGGGACGACCGCCTCGGTCGCCCGACAAATCTCGGCCGAAGTCCTCCGCCTCCTGCCGGAGAAATAGCCCCGGCCCGGGCCGCTCAGAGCAGACACCGCTCCAGCCCCGCGCGCATCGCCGCCTCGTCGAGGCCGACGCCGATAAAAACCAGTTCCACCCGCCGGTCCCCGTGGGGCTCGACCCACCGCTCCCGCGCGCTCGCCGGCACCGCCGCCACCGTGATCACGCCCGCCTCCACCAGCGCCGCCGCCCACGTGCCGACATATTCCGTCCGCACCGCGCCGCCCGCCACCGAGAGAAACCCGATGTCCGCCGGTTGCTCCGCGAACCAAAAAAAACCTTTCGCCCGCAACAGACCCGCCGGCAACTCCCCTGCCAGCCACGCCAAAAATTTCTCCCGTACCAACGCCCGCCGCGCCTCAAACACAAAACTCCGGATCCCATACGCGTCCTCGTGCCGCGCCGCCGCCGGTCGCACGCCGGCAGCGCCGCGCCCCGCCAGCCGCGCCGGATCGTGCAGCACCCGGATCCACCGCGCCGCCCCGAGCGTCGCCTGCGCGTCGAACCGCACGCGGTCCAGCAACACCTCGCTCGCGACCTGCCCCCGCTCCGTCCGCAGAATCTCCGCCCGCGGATTCAGTCCGCGCAAAATCGCCTCCAACCGCCCCAGCTCGTCCTCGCTCACGACATCGCACTTGTTGAGCACGAGCACGTCCGCGCACTCCGCCTGATCGACCATCAGCTCAACCACCGGCTTCACCCCGTCACCGCCGCCTCGTTCGTCGTTCTCTTTCGTCGTTCTCCCTTCTCCCGCGTCGTCCGCTCCGCGCCGCCCCATCTCCGCCAAAAACGCCCGCGCATCGATCACCGTCACCAGCGCGCTCAACCGCGCAAAATCGCTCAGGCTCCGCCCAAACCGGTTCTTCCGCACAAACAAATCCGCCACCCCCCGCGGGTCCGCCACCCCCGTCGTCTCCACGAGCACGTGCCCGTAGTGCCCGTTCGCGCACAACTCCGCAATCGTCTCGGCCAACTCATCCTTCACCGAGCAGCACACGCACCCGTTCCCCAGCTGCACCACGCGCTCCGCCCCCGCCCCCTGCACCACCTGTCCGTCCACATTGATCGCCGCCACATCGTTCACAACCGCCGCCCACCGCCGCCCTTCGGCCTGCCCGAGCAGATGCTTCAGCAGCGTCGTCTTCCCCGCGCCGAGAAAGCCGCAGAGCACCGTCACTGGAGGAAGTTCCCGCCCATTCGCTACGTTCATGTCCCCACCCAAACACACCGCCCGCCCCGCCGCCACGCTGATTGCACCAGAAAGGGAGGCCGGCACCTTCGCCGGTTGGGCGCGATCGGCCCAGCCCCGAGATCCGCCCACACCCGCGTGCCCCCGCGTCATCCCCCCGCCGCGCCTCCCTCCGGCCCCCCCCGCAAAATTTTCCTTGTCCCCCGCCCCCGATCCCGCTTGGGTCCGCGCCCACCACTTTTTTCCCACCGTGCGCAAACATCTTGCCATCGCTTCCCTGCTCTTCGCCTGGCTTTGTGCCAACGGCGCGCTGCTGGACGCCGTGCAGGTCTTTGCCTGGGGAAAAATGTTCGCCGAAAACGCCCGCACGCAGCCCCTCGGCGAGGCCCTCGCCGCCACCTTCGATCCCGCCAAGCCGTGTGAAGTTTGCCTCGGAGTCGCCGCCGCCAAAGAAACGGCCAAACAACAGCTCCCCGGCAGCGTCGACCACCCTTCGACCGAGAAAATCGTCCTCGCGCTCCACGTTTCGGCGCGCCCCCTTTTCCTTTCCCCATCCGCCGACTGGCCCGTGACGCTCGCGAGCGTCCCGCCGTCGCGCACCGAGCCCGTCCCGCTCCCGCCCCCGCGCGCCTGAGTGGCACGGGCTTTCCAGCCCGTGACCCCTTCCGCGTCCGCTCGTGGTCCAGGTCTCCTGACCCGTGATTCCGTAGCGCCGCCCCGACCCACCCGTTCGCCTCTGCGCGAACCCTCCACGCCCGCGCGTCCGCGTGCTCGCCGTCGTGTCCTGCCTAACCTCCACGCGAACCACACTCACACCTATGTCTCGCCGTTCCTCTTTCTCTCCGTCCCTGCCTCTCCGCCTCACCGCGGCCCTCCTTCTCTCTCCAACCGCGTCCGCGCTTTCCGCGCAGACGCCCAAGCCCGCCACCGACGAGCCCGTCCAGCTCGATAAATTCGCCGTCGCCGCCGAAAAGGAGAACAACTTCTCCCTTCCACTCGACGCCATTTCGACCTCCGGCTCGCGCCTCGGTCTCACCAGCCGCGATCTCCCCGCGAGCGTTTCCATCATCACTCAGGAGATGATGCAGCTCCGCGGCCTCCGCACCGCCGTCGAGGCCGTCGAGGCTGCCGTCGGCATGACCGGCGGCACCAGCTTCGGCTCCATCCCCACCTACTCCACCCGCGGCTTCGGCGGCAACAACGTCACCGTCCTGCGCGACGGCATCCGCCAAAACACCGCCTCCCAATCCTCGCGCACCGTCGACTCCTTTCTCCTCGATCGCATCGAAGTCCTCAAAGG
>CAJAYO010000959.1 GCA_903948415.1 uncultured Opitutia bacterium
CGGCGTCCCGCCCTTCGCCCCGGAAGAAAAAAGTCCGCGCGCATCGCGGGCGTAGTTTGTCTGCGTGATCTTCGACTCGTCGCGCCGCAGGCCGGCCGTGATCGCCGCGAGATTATCGAGGAAATTGATCTGGCCCGCGAGGGAGAGCGACGCCACCCGGGTAACGTCGTTCCGCGGCTGACGCGTCGGCTCCCAACTTGACCGGATGCCGTTTTCATTGATCGGGGCGAAATTCGACGTGAAGTAGCCCGGTCCGTCGGGTCCGAGATACGACCGGCGGCGCACGTTGTTGCGCGCATCGCTGAGGTCCGGCGTCGAGAGGGGGAGCGGCGTGAGATTCACCTCGGTAAACGTCTCGAGATAACCGTGCGCCGCCTCGTTGTTGTAGAGGCCGGCGAGCGAGATGCGGCCGAGGCCGCGGTTGAACACTTTCACCGCGCTGAAATCCTTTTCGTAGGACAACGTCGCGCGGAGCTGGTGGGTGTCGTTCGTCGTCTGGTCGATCTTGGGCGCCTGATCGGTGTAGGGACGACCGACATGGGGATTCGGCTGGCCGTTGGGAAGCTGGGCGTTGGTGTCGATTTCGACGGCGAAGCCCATGCCGTTGCCGTCGAGATTCTCGCGGTCGTTGTGATCCTTGCTCGCGCCGAGCTCGAGATTCAGGCCGGGCGCAAAGCGATGCTGGACGATGAGCGAGTAGTTCTGGTCGTCGAAATCCACGCGGTCGGCGTCGCCGGCGATGTAGCGGGTGAGCGGCACCGGACGGTTCGGCGAACCGGAGCCAAAGCTGAACACGTTTTGCCGCGCCCCGCGGATGAAGGGCCGCGAGCCCCGGCTCATGCGCGACCAATCCATCGCGCCGACGCCGGGCACGTAGGCGGGATAGCCGTTGGTCGCGAGAAACTCGACGCCTGTGACGGCCGTCGTGCGCTGCGCGACGGGAACGATTGGCCGGCCCGCATCGATCCACGTGTTCACCCAGTCGAAGGTTTCGTAGGGCCGCGGGATCTGCTGCCGCAGCCGCGTGACCTCGGCGTTGGCGTAAAGCACGGTGTTCGGCGTGAGCTGCGCAGTGACCGTCCCGAAAATCGAGTCGCGCTTATCCTTCGCCGGCGCGTGCGGGCTCCCGCGGTCGTCGTGCAACACATCGAGGCGCAGCGCGAGTTTGCGCGGCACGATCACAAGATTGGAATCAACCGCCGTGCGGAATCCGTCGAACGAGTCGACGCGCAGCTCGAGGCTGTGCGAGGCGCGGCGAAGGTCGGCCTTGTTCGTCGTGGCGTCGATCGCGCCGCCGGGATTGCCGATGCTGAAGAGAATCGAGTTGGGGCCGCGCGTAAACGTGAGCCGCGACATATTGTAGGCGTCGGGCTTCGTGAACGAAGTGAAGAAATTCGTGGAGATCGAGCCCGAGCGGTAGCCGCGGACGACGAAGGGCGTGCCGCTGCGCGGGCCGTTGGAATTCGCGTCGTCGGCCGTGTTCGTGTAGGTCGACGTGCTCGGCACGAAGTCCAGCACATCGGCATAGTTGAGCGCGCCGAGGTCCTTCATGAGATCACCGGTGATGATCGTCATCGCCGAGGCGACGTCTTTCACCGCCGTGCGCAAGCGCGTGCCAGAGAGCGTCTCGGTCGGCGCGTAGCCCGCGTCCTGATCTTCGCGGAGGATAAACGGTGACAGCGTGACGAGCGGTTCACCCTGGGACGGTGCAGTCGGCACGACCTGCGCCGATGCGGTCAGCGAACCCAAAACCGACCAACCGAGGGCAACGACAGCGGCACAGCGAGCGATATTCATGGCGATAAAAACGAAAGCGACGACGACGCCTCACACCGTCCGGCCCAGCAAACCGGTCAGATCGACGGTGCGCCAGACCTGGCGGCTGAATCCGGCATACATCTGCGCCGTGACGCGGGGACCATCCACCGTCACGACCGCATAGCCCGGCAGGTCGGCATACTCGAAGGCTTTGACGAACGGCTTCTCCGCCTCATACACGGCGCGACGGGCCGTCTCGGTATCGGGAGAAAACTTCGGCTCCACCTTGATCTGATCTCCGGTGTAATCGGCGAGGCCGGAGAGCGGCATCTTCGCGGTGACATCGGGACCGCTAATCACGCTGCTCAGCGCGAACTGCGCGAAGCGTCCGCCGCCGGCCGCACGCGCAAGGGTATTGTATCGGTGAATGTGCCCGCCGAGCACGAACGCGTGCTGCCGCCCGAGCAGTTCCAAAAACTTCTCCCGCTTGGCCTTCTCCTTCTCGCTGGCAAACACGTGCCACGTCGCCCGCGCGCCGTAGGGCACGACCGGCGGATGCACCACGACGAACAGGTGGTCGGCGGTGCGCTTCGCCGCAACCGCTTCAAACCACTCCAGGCTCGCGGCGGTCTGGTAGGCGTCGAAGAACGCGAACTGTGCGTTGCCGCTCTCGATGCTGAAAAACGCGTTGTTCACGGCGCCGGTGCCCGGCGCGACCGCCGCCGCCTCGCGCGAGAGGAACGGATGAAAGACCTTCGCAAACGCGTCGCGCGCGCCCTCGCCCGTCACGTCGTGATTCCCCTTCGTGAAGAGGAACGGCGCCCCCAGCTTCGCGTCGCGGACGAACGCGACCGCCTCGTTGTTTTGCCGCGTGGCGAGTTCCTCATTGCCACAGAGCCCTTCGACGAGATCGCCCGCCTGCAGGACGAAGGCCACGCGCGTCGCCGGCGTGCGGTTGAGCTCCCGCACCGTATCGCGCACCGTCGCAAACAGCTTCGGCATCACCTCGGCCGTGATCCGGCTGTAGTTTTTGATCTGGCTGAGGTCGTTGGGATGAGTCCGGTCGAGCCATGCGAGGTCGTGGTGCTCCAGCTTGTCGAAGTGGAGATCGCCGAGGAGGACGAAGGAGAACTTCGGCGCACTCGACGCGGAGGCGGCGGACGCACGTGGTAAAGAAGGCGCGAGAGCTGCGCCGGTGGCCGTCGCCAGCCTGCCCAGGAAATTTCGGCGGGTGAGCAGTGAATTCATCAGATGCATGATGGGGCGCGTTCGAATCTTCAAAGGCTCACACTGGATCGTCCTTTTTTTTCGATCCGCAAGCCACATCACCGCTGCCGCGTAATCGTAACCGGCCCGATACTTCCCGGTGACCTGGCTCCGCGTCGTTCTCCGCGCGGGGAAAGACCCATCTCGCAACCGATCTCGACGGAGAACCTCCCTGCCGACGGGACTAACGCGCCGTCACGCTCAGCTCCGCCACGGCCGGCGGCGAATCGTCGAGGGCGTGTAACGCGGTGAACCGGAGGTAACGGCCCGTCACCGGCGTCGCGAACGCGACCGTCTGCTCGATCGGATTGGCGCGGATGTTGGCAAACTCACCGGTGTCCGCGGTCGTCCATGTTTTCCCGTCGGCGCTCGTGGCCCACTCGTAGCGGTCGACTACGCCGCGCGCGCCGCCCGACGGGGGCAAATACGAGACGGCCCCGATCGTCAGCGACTCGCCGAGGTCGAGCACCACGACCATGGGCTCGGCCCGCTCGGCCCGCCACACGGAAGCCGGCGCATCGTCGATCATCAGCCGCGGCGTCTCCTTCACCCGGCCGGCCGCCGAGGGCGCGACGACCTTCCAGCGGGCCTTGCTCACACTGAAACTCTGCGCCGCCAACTCGCCTGGCTGACCATCCTCGCCATCAAAGGCCCGCGCCCGGATCGTGCCGCCTTGCGCCAACGGGATCGGCGCAATGAAAAGCGAAGACATCTCCGTCGGCTCGCTGCGGTCTGTGGTGTAGCGCACCCGGGCTGCGGCGGTGCTCGCCTGCAACGACACCGCCCCCTGGCGATTGCGGGTGATCGTCGGCGCATCCAGCAACACCGGCTCCGCGTAGAGCCCAAATTCTGCGATCGCCGGCGCCACCGGCGCCTGGGTGATGCGCAACCGCACTTTTGCCGTCGTCACTCGCGCCCCGCGCACGAGCCGGCGGTTGCCCACGCTCGTGCCCGACGCGAATTCTTCCCACTGGCCGTCGCGCCACGCATCGACCGCAAACGCCTCGATCCGCTGGCCCAACGGCAGGTATTCGCGCAGATCGACCACATTGAAGGTTTTCAACCCACCCAGATCGAGCACGAGCTCCGGTGTCGTCACCCCATCGTCGGTCGCCCAGTAGGTGTCCCGGTTTCCATCGCGCACGCGGTCCGCGGAAAACGCCTGGTCCGCGCTGCCCCCGCGCGTGTTGCTCGCCGTGAGTTTCGCGCCCGCGGCGAGGTTCGTCGCAAACGTCAGATCGAGCCGCCGGCGAAATTCGCGCAGCGATTTCACATCGTTGGCGTGAATCACGCCGCGGCGGTCCGGCGGCAGATTGAGATTCAGGTCCGCCCCGCGGCCGACGGATTTGTAGTAGATCTCGAGCAACTGCGCCGGCGTCTTCACCGCTGCGTCCTCCCCGGCGTGATAAAACCAACCCGGGCGAATCGACACGTCGCACTCCGCCGGGAGCCACTGCGTGCCGGGACGCTCGCCCGCATTGAGGCCGGCCGAACCGCCGCCCGGATAACGCATGGGCTTGGTCATGTCCAAGGTCGCCCAACACGTCTCGCCCGCGATGCCGTTCTCGTTGCCCACCCAGCGAAAATCCGGTCCGGCATCGCTGAACATCGAGGCCAGCGGCTGCAACTCGCGCACGATGGCCCACGTGTTCGGCCAGTCGTAGTAACTCCGGTTGTCGATGCTGCGCTTTTCGTTGGCGCCGCCGTAGTAGCCGTCGCCGCCGTTCGCCCCGTCGAACCACACCGTGAAGAGCGGGCCATAGTTCGTCAGCAGCTCGCGCAGCTGGTTTCTGTAATACGTGAGATACTCGGGGCGACCATAGTCGCGGTGGTGGCGATCCCACGGCGAAAGATAGAGGCCAAACGCGAGCCCCGCGCGCCGGCACGCCTCCGCCATCTCCCGCACCACATCGCCGCGGCCGTTTTTCCAGGGCGAATTCTTCACCGAATGCTCGGTATAGTCCGAGGGCCACAGACAAAATCCATCGTGGTGCTTGGCCGTGATAATCAGCCCGCGCAGTCCGCCTTCTTTGGCTGTGCGCACGATTTGGTCCGCATCGAACGCCGTCGGATTGAACACCGCGGGCGCCTCGTCGCCCAGCCCCCACTCGCGATCCGTAAAGGTGTTTACCGTGAAATGCACAAACGCGTAAGCCTCCAGCGCGTGCCACTGCAACTGGCGTTCCGTCGGCAGCGGGCCATACGGCGCGGGCGGCGGGACCGCGAAACTGCCGGACGCTACGACGCAGGCCAAGGTCAGGAGGAAGGGGCGCGGCAAGCACATGCCCAGGAGTGAAAACCATTCTGCCCCCGGGGCCAAGCGCCCCGCGCCACATCGCCCGCGAATTACTCCGCGCCGCGCGGTCCGATACTAGCTGCCGGCCAGCCCGTTTTCCCCACGGAACCGCCGCCGACTCCTGCAGAAAATCTCCCCGTGCGCCTTCTGCTTTTTTGTTTCCTGCTCGGCGGTCTCACCGCCTGCACCACTCGGACCAGCGTCGCCCCTGCCCAGGGAAACGCCGAAAACCTCGCGGTGATGGAGCGCGTCGCCGACTGGCAGCTCGCGAATCCCGGCAAGCACAGGCTCACCGACTGGACGCAGGGCGCACTCTTCGCCGGCATGATGGCCCTCGATCAAACGTCCTCCAGTCCGCGTTTCCGCGCAGCGATGGTGCGCATCGGCGAAACCAACCAGTGGGAGCTCGGCCCGCGCAACGATCACGCCGACGATCACGCCGTCGGCCAAACCTACCTCGAACGCTGGCAGCGCGCCAAGGACGCGAAGATGATCGCGCCGCTGCGCGCGCGCTTCGACGCCATCCTCGCCAACCCGCGCGACTTCCCGTCCCTCGAATTCAAGCAGAAGGGCATCGACGATCTCTGGTCGTGGTGCGACGCGCTCTTCATGGCGCCGCCCGCGTGGATTCGTCTCTGGGCCGCGACGGGCGATCAGCGTTACCTCGATTTTGCGGTGACGAACGGGTGGCGCACGTCCGCCTATCTCTCCGACCCGACCGATCACCTCTACTACCGCGACAGCACCTATTTCACCCAACGCGAAGCCAACGGGGCGAAAGTCTTCTGGAGCCGGGGCAACGGCTGGGTGATGGGCGGCCTCGTCCGCGTGCTGCAATACCTCCCGCAAGATCATCCGTCCCGCGGACGCTTTGAAACCCAGTTCAAGGAAATGGCGGCGAAGGTTCTCACCTGCCAGCAGCCCGACGGCCTCTGGCGCGCCAGCCTGCTCGACCCCGCGAGCTTC
>CAJAYO010000960.1 GCA_903948415.1 uncultured Opitutia bacterium
GCAGCAGGCCGAGGTAAAGTCGCGTGCGGAGCATCGCGGAGGGGCGGTCAGAGCAGACCGAGTTTCTGTCGTTTGCGGTAAAGCGTGGCCGGATCGATCCCGAGAATCCGCGCCGCCTCGTCGAGACTGCGCGCACTCGTGAGTATCTTCCGGATATGCTCGGTCTCAAGCGCGTCGAGCGTCACGCGGGCACCGACGACGAGCGCCGGATCAGCCTTCGCGCCAAACTCCTCGGGCAGGTCGGCCAGTTCAATCGTTTCGCCCTCTGCCAGAATCACGGCCCGCTCGATCACGTTGCGCAACTCCCGCAGATTGCCCGGCCAGCGGTAGGCGGCAAACGCGGCGGCGACGTCCGGCGCAAAGGCGCCGATTTTCTTTCCGAGACGGGCGGCGAAAAATCGCCGGTAGCTTTCGGCCAGACGAGCCAGATCCCCCGGTCGGTCGCGCAGACCGGGCAAGGCGAGGCTGATCACGTTCAGCCGGTAGAACAGATCCTCCCGAAAGCGCCCCGCTTTCACTTCGTCGGCCAACGGTCGATTCGTGGCGGCGATCACGCGCACGTTGGCCCGCCGGGGTCTCGCCTCTCCGACGCGTTCGTATTCGCGTTCCTGCAGGAGGCGCAGGAGCTTCGGCTGAATTCCCAACGGCATCTCCCCGATTTCATCGAGGAAGAGCGTGCCGCCGTCGGCGGCGGCCACCTTGCCAAACGTATCGGCCACGGCGCCGGTAAACGAGCCCTTCACGTGGCCGAAAAGTTCGCTCTCGAGCAATTCCCGCGACAACGACGGACAGCTCACCGTGACGAATGCGGCGTCCCGCTGGGCGCTGCGCCGGTGGATTTCCCGGGCCAAAATACTTTTGCCCGTCCCGCTCGGGCCGAGAATGAGCATGTTCGCCGACGAGGCGGCCGCTTTGAACGCGATCTCGATCGCCCGCTGGGTGCCGGGCTCGGCGGACTCGAGGTCCACGGGCGGCGACTCGCTGGCGAGTTGGTTCTCCAGCGAACGGACCCGGGCCTCAAGCACGCGGGCTTTCTCTATTTTCGCCAGCACCGCGCGAATCTGGTCCGGCGTAAAGGGCTTCGGGAGAAAATCGAACGCCCCCCGCCGCATCGCTTCGACGGCCGTGGCAATGTTCGCATAGGCCGTGAACATCACGACGGCGAGCGCGGGCTGGGCCTGCAGGAGTTTCGCCAGCACGTCCAACCCGTCGTCGGCGCCCAATTTCAAATCGAGGAAGACCGCATCGAAGGCGTCCTCATCGATCGCCTTGAGGGCCCGCAACGCGTTGGGCGCCTCCGCGGTCGTGTGCCCGACAGCCTCGACAGCGATGCGCGTCGTTTTTCGGATGGCCGGTTCGTCATCGACGATGAGGATGCGCATAGGGAGGGGACGGAGTGTGGGAGGCGGCGGCCGCGAGCGAAATGCCAAAAACAAGGCGGGGCCGCTTGCGCGACCCCGCCAGGTCCAGCTTCAACTGGGCAATTCCACTGGCTATGCCTGCAGAAGTTGCCGACCCATTCGACCGACGTTGATCTGGCCGGTTCCGCGCCCGCCCGAGAAAAACTAGCGCTGGTCGAACGTGCGCACCCGGGCGGTTTCAACCGCAGCCCCGGCCTGGTGGTCGGCCGAGACGAGCAGGCAGAGCAAGGATCCCAGCAGAAAAAAAGCAGCGATGAGGAAGATCATGGCTCCCCCGATTGCCCAAACCGTGCCAGCCCGCGCCACACTTGGGCAAACGGCTGAAGGCCCGGGGGTTGGTTTTCAACCGGGGTCGGCCGGGCCAAGGGACAACCGAAATCGTCGTGCAAATCGCGGGAGCGGTCGGCGCGTCGCCGCGCGTGGTGCACGAACAGTGAAACGCGGGCCGGCGGATTTTCCTTGTGTCGGACCGCCGCGCAAAACCCTCTAGGCCTCTCCTGCACGCCCTCGCTATGTCCACGCCCGTCGTCCCACCCCAGCCCGCCTCGCCCGCCACCGCCCCCCCCAAGCTCACCGACCTGGAGATCAAAGACGCGCAGCTGATCTTCGGTTCCGTCTGGCAACGGCTGGAGGAAGAATATGGCCGCGAGAACCTCCGCTTCCCCAAGGAAATCATTTTGCTCGGCGGCGCTCCCGGCGCCGGCAAGGGCACCAACACCGCCTTCATCACCCACGCCCGCGGACTCACCTGTCCGCCCATCGTCATCAGCGCCCTGCTCGACTCCCCCGAAGCCAAGGCGCTCAAGGATGGCGGCAACATGGTGGGCGACCGCGAAGTCATCGGCCTCCTGCTCCGCCGGTTGCTGAGCGCGGAATACCACGACGGCGCGATCTTGGACGGTTTTCCGCGGACCAACGTCCAAGTCGAATGCCTGAAACTGCTCGTCGGAAAAATGCACGGGCTGCGCCGCGAATTCTACGGCACTCCGCTCAGCATCCATTTCCGTCAGCCGACGGTCCACATCATGGTGCTGTTCGTCGATGAGAAGGAATCCGTCGCCCGCCAGTTGAAACGCGGCCGCGAGACCAAAGCCCACAACGAGGAAGTCCTGCGCTCCCGCGTCGGCGAACTGATGGAGGATCGCCCGACGGACCACGACGAAGTCCTCGCGCGTCGGCGCTACCGCGTCTTCAAGGATCAGACCTGGGACGCGCTCCAGTCGCTCAAAGAAACCTTTCACTATCACTTCATCAACGCCCAAGGCACGCAGCACGAGGTCGAACAAAACATCCTCAAGGAGCTCAATTACCAGAGCACCCTCGAGCTCGATCCACGCACGGTGGACCGGCTGCGCAATGTGCCCGTGGCCAACGAAATCATCGTTCACGCCCGCCAGGAGCTGGTCAAGCGCCTGGACAGCTACGAATTCGGCCAACCGGAGCTCTTCGGTCAGGTCGTCGGGTTCATTGCCAAAAAAATCCTCCCGATCGTGCAGCGCCACGCGATTTCTGGCGCGGCCCACGTCAATACCGAAGACACGCTGCTGGAAGACCCCATCGCGCTCGCCATGTTGATCGACGTATTTTCCGAGCGCGGCTTCCACGCGGTGGTCGATCTGCACCGCATCGAAGTGCCCGAGCGCTTCGACGTCACGACGGGCGTCATTTCCTGTCGGATCAAAAAAGTTTTCCGGATTCAAATCCGCTTCCAAGGCTCGGAAATCCGCCGCGGCTGATCGCGAAACCGGGCGGACGCGGGGCCGGCGCGTCTTATTCGTAGCGCAACGCCTCGATCGGATCGAGTGACGCGGCTTTCCACGCCGGGTAGAGGCCGAAGATCACACCGATGCCGCCACACACGGTCAGACCGATGCCGGCCCAGAGCCAGGGGAAGTTGATCGACGTATTCATAAAGTAGGCCGCGGCATTGCCCCCGCCCACGCCCACCGCCACACCCGCCACCCCGCCGATCAGCGACAGCGCCACCGCCTCCGCGAGAAACTGCAGCAAAATGCTCCGCTTCTTGGCCCCGATGCTCTTCCGGATGCCGATCTCCTTCGTGCGTTCGGTCACGCTGACGAGCATGATATTCATCACGCCGACCCCGGAGGCCAGCAGCGCGATCGAGCTGATGACGAGCGCTCCGGCCGCCACCACGTCGAGGATCTTGTTGAACATCTCGATCAGCGATTCGTTGGAGAACACCTCGAAATCGTTGAGATCCTCGGGGTGCAGCCCACGGACGAGGCGCATCGCGCCGATCGCCTTTTCCTGCACGGCCGCCAGCTCCGCCTGACTGGGCGCCTGCACGTTCATGCTGATCGAACGAAACGAGCGGCCGTAGATCGCCAGGAACCGGGAAATCGGCGTGATCACCAAATTGTCCGGGCTGCCGCCAAAGGACGATCCTTTCGGCGCGAGCAGACCGACGACCGTGTAATTCTGACCGTTGATGCGGATGAGTTTTCCGATCGCCTCCTCATCGGGAAAAA
>CAJAYO010000961.1 GCA_903948415.1 uncultured Opitutia bacterium
ACCTCCGCGCCCACCGCTCCCGCGATGCCCCCGGCCAAATCCCGCGCCACGAGAAAGCGCCCGAGGTGCGGCGAAAAATCCCCGTCCGGCAGGCCCGCCGCCCGCAGCAGCGCCGCGAGGGCGGGCACGTCCGCCGCCGTCGCGGCTTCGAGGGTGACGGCGGCGTCGCGTTTCATGTGGCCCCAAGCTTATACGCCGTGATGAGCGCACTCACGACAAATTCACCGGCCGTCGCATCGTCCGTCCACTCGCGGATGAATCCCCGCGACTCATCCCGCAACGCGATCTCGACGCGCCCAAACCCCGCGTCCACCAGCATCGCCCGCAGCTCCGCCACCGGCGTCGCCCCGCCCACGCACGCGCCGATCGCACTGAGCTTCGCCCGCAGCGCCGCGGGCAACGCCTTCGTCGCCACCACATCCGCGATCGCCAGCCGCCCGCCGGGCTTCAGCACCCGAAACGCTTCGCGAAACACGCGGCTCTTCTCGGGCGAGAGATTGATCACGCAGTTCGACAGGATCAGATCCACCGACGCGTCGGCCACCGGCAACGCCTCGATCTCGCCGAGCCGGAATTCGACATTCCGATACCCGCCCTTCGCGGCGTTGGCCCGCGCCCGGCCCACCATCGCCGCCGTCAGGTCGACGCCGATCACGCGGCCCGTACCGGCCAGCTGCCGCGCCGCGAGGAAACAGTCGAAACCCGCCCCGCTCCCGAGATCGAGCACCGTCTCCCCCGGCCGGATACCGGCGATCGCGAGCGGATTGCCGCAACCCAGGCCCAGGTCCGCCCCTGCCGGCACCGCGGCCAACTCCGCCGCGCCGTAGCCGAGCTTTTCGCCGTAAGATTTTCCGCCCCCACCGCCGCCCGGCGCGCAGCACGCGGCCCCGGCGTCCGCCCCGGGGCCGGGCGCGGCCGCGGCCGGAGCGGCTTCTCCGCAACACGCCGAACCGCAGCCGCCCGCGGCGCCGGCCTGTTCGGCGATGGCGCCATAACGGGCGCGCACAAAGTCACGGATTTTTTCGGCCTCGGGCCGTTCGTGGGTTTTCATCATGGCTTGGTTTACCCCGGCTGACGCGGAACGCCGCCGCCGGACGCAGACTTTCTGGTCCGCGGAAATCCCGTTGTGTTTCCCGACCGCCGCGTTTGCGCTCCTCGCCGCCCCCTTTTGCCCGCGCCCTCATGAAAAAATACCTCGTCGAATTCATCGGCACCTTCTTCCTCATCTTCACGATCGGGTGCACCGTCATCCCGCCCAACGTCGGCGCGCTCGCCCCGCTCGCCATCGGCGCCTCGCTCATGGTCATGATCTTTGCCGGCGGCCACGTTTCGGGCGGCCATTTCAACCCCGCCGTCTCCCTCGCGGCCCGCATCCGCGGCAGACTCTCCTCCGCCGATCTCATCCCCTATTGGCTCGCCCAGTTCGCCGCCGCCGTCGTCGCCGCGTGGGTCATGCGCTTCATCAAACTCCCCGGCGCCGCCTCCGCCCTCCCCATCGGCTGGAAGGCCGCCCTCCTCGTCGAGTTCCTCTTCACCTTCGCCCTCACCTGGGTCGTCCTCAATACGGCCACGGCCAGGGGCACCGCCGGCAACTCCTTCTACGGCCTCGCCATCGGCATGACATTCATGACCGGCGCGTTCGCCGTCGGCGCCGTCTCCGGCGGCGCGTTCAACCCCGCCGTCGCTTTGGGCGCCACGCTCATGGGTCTCAGCACCTGGGCCAACCTCTGGATTTTCCTCGTCGCCAATTTCGCGGGCGGCGCCGTCGCCGCGATCACCTACAAGCTCGTCAACGGCGACGAGTGATCCTTCCTTCTGTTGCCCTAAACGAACCAGGCGCGCCCGACGGGCGCGCCTGATTCGTTTAGGGGGCCGCGGAAAACCGCCGCGGGCCGGGGCCGGCTCAGCGCCGGACGCCGCGGTGCAGCCGGCTCGTCGGCTTGGCCGCCGCCGCCACCGTCTCCGCCTGCGCCTTCTCGTCGAACAGCGCCGAATAGATATACGGGAAGCCTTCGATTTTCTTCCGCTCCACCGTCACGCCCATGTAGCGCTCGATGCTGCGCGCGTCGCGCACGTCGTCTTCGGTCACGAGCGTAAACGCGTCGCCCGTGTTCTGCGCCCGGCCCGTCCGGCCGATGCGGTGGACGTAGTCCTCCGCGTTCTCCGGCACGTCGTAGTTGATCACGTGTGACACGCCCGCGATGTCGAGACCGCGCGCCGCGATGTCCGTCGCCACGAGCACCTCGAACTTGCCGCTCTTGAATCCGTCGAGCGCCTCGATGCGCTCGCGCTGGCTGCGGTCGGAATGCATCACGCCGACCGTGTGCCCCTTGCTCTCCAGCCGGTGCGCGATGCGGTCCGCACCCATGCGCGTGCGCGAGAAAATCAACACGCTCTTGAAATCGGTCTGGTCGAGAAGCAGCTGCAGCAGGTCGAATTTCTGCGACGCCACCACCGGATAAAACGCGTGCGACACCGTCTCCGCCGGCGAACGCTGCCGGCCGATCTCCACCTTCACCGGATCCCGCAGCGCCCAGCCCGCGAGCTGCTCGAGCTCCGGCGGCAGCGTCGCCGTGAAAAACAGCGTCTGCCGGTCCTTCGGGCACTTCTGCACGATGCGTTTCACGTCGGGCAGGAAACCCATGTCCAACATCCGGTCCACCTCGTCCAGCACGAGGATGTCGACGTCGGCCAGCGAGCAGTTGCCCTTTTCCAAATGGTCGAGCAGCCGGCCCGGCGTTGCCGCCAGGATGTCCATCCCGCGCCGCAAATCGTCCTCCTGCTTGCCGTAGCCGACCCCGCCGTAGACGATCGTCACGCGCAGATCGGTGAACTTGGCAAATTTCTGGAACGCCTCCTCGACCTGCAGCGCGAGCTCGCGCGTCGGCTCGAGGATGAGGCAACGCAACTTCCCGTGCGTGCCGAGCCGCTGGATGATCGGCAGCGCAAACGCCGCCGTCTTGCCCGTGCCCGTCTGGGCCGACCCGATGACGTCGCCGCCCTTGAGCACGACCGGGATCGCCTGCGCCTGGATCGGCGTCGGCGCCACGTAGCCCATCTCCTGCACGCCGAACGCCAGCGCGTCCGACAATCCCAGCGCCGTGAACGCCGTATCCATCTTCGGCACATTCACCGGAATCGCCGGCTTGATCTCCGTCTTGCGCGGATGGTCGAAGGTCTGGTCGATCATCGGCCGCTCGCGCTCGCCGTGCGCCGCCCCCCGGCCGGCGCCGCCGCCCGACCGCGAATGCAGCCCGCGACCGCCGCCCCCCCGCTCGTCGCGGCGCGGGCCGTGATCGTCGCGCCGCGGACGAGCCTCATGCCCGCCGCCCTCGGAACCGGTCCCCGCCGCCCGCGGCTCGCGCGGCAGTTCGTCCCGCGGATCGCGCGGCTGCCCGCGGTATTTGTCATGCGGCCTCGCGGCATGACCGGACCCGGCACCCCGTTCGTGGCGCGGCTCGCCGCGCGGCGTCGGAACGTGGGTCTTCGGGTGGGAAACAGGTTTGGCGGCTTCGGGATGAGCCGGCTTTTTGGCGCGCGAGGGCGAAATGGTTTCGCGCAGCTTCGCAAAGATTTTCTTCAGCATGACAGGTATGGGAACTGCACACCCTCGCGGAACGCCCTGTCTTTGCAACCCCGGATATCCCCCGGCGCCCAAACGCCGGTCCACGCCCCCACCCCCCCGGCTCCGCCCACCGGCGTGGCCCGCCGCCGGCGCGCCGCGCCCCTGCTTCGCCCCGGGCACTTGACCGCCACCCCAAACGTAACACCTCTGGTTACAGTAAATCATGACCGGAAATCCCCGCTTCGCCGCCCGCGTGCACCTTCCCGCCTGTCGGGCCTACCGCCAGTGTGCGGCCGGGCCGGCGGGCGAGATCGCGGCCCGCGTCGAAAGCACCTTCACCCGCGTGCCGGCCAGCCGGGAATCCGCACCCGCCCACGTCACCCTCGCCAGCATCCACGAACAGCTCCGCCCGGTTTGCCCCGGGACACAGAAGTCCTGAACGCCCGCGCCGCCCGTCCCTCCGCACCGTGCCCACCCAGTCAGGTTCACCCGCATGATTCCCTCGCTCCAAATCTCCGCCGTCCACCTCCGGGTCGCCGATCTCGCCCGCAGCGTGGAATTCTACACGCGCCAACTCGGCTTCGTGCCGCGGAACGTCACCGCCGACCACGCCGATCTCGCCGTCGCGCCTGGCGCGCCCGTCCTCCTCACGCTCACCGGCGATCCGTCGGCTCCGCCCGCCCCGCCCGCCGCCGCCGGACTCTTCCACGCCGCGCTGCTGTTTCCCTCGCGCCCGGCGCTCGGCGCCTGGCTGAAATTTGCCGCCAACGCCGGCGTCGCCTTTGCGGGCGCCTCCGATCACGGCGTCAGCGAGGCGCTCTATTTCAGCGATCCCGACGGCAACGGCCTTGAATTCTACACCGACCGCGCCCCCGCCACCTGGCCCTACGCCGCGAACGGCGAACTCGCCATGACGACCCAGCACCTCGACGTGCCCGCCCTCCTCGCCGCCGCCGCTCCGCCCTCCGCCACGCCGCTGGCCGGCTTGCCCGCCGCCGGGGCCGCGCCAGCCGACGCCCGCTGGGGCCACCTGCACCTGCGCGTCACCGACCTCGCCCGCAGCGAAGCGTTTTACCGGACCGCGCTCGGCGTGGACGTCACCCAAGGCTCCTATCCGGGCGCGCGTTTTCTCGCCGCCGATGGCTACCATCATCATCTGGGGCTCAACACGTGGGGCCAGCCGCGCGCGCCGCGTTCCCCCACCGCCCTTGGGCTGGTCGAGGCCACGTTCACCCGGCGCGGCGTCCGCCCCGGGCAAAGCCTCAGCGATCCCGACGGCATCGCCGTGCGCGTGCAGCCCGCGGCCTGACCGCTCGCGACTGCGCCCCGGCCGGGCCGACTCCGGCAGTCGCCGGCCGGATCGCCGCGCCGCCCGCCGCGCTCAGAGATTCGCTTTGATCTTGTCGAGAATCGCGACGGACAACGCCTCGTCGCCAAACACGCCGACCCGGATCTTCACCCTGGAGTCTTTTTCACCCAACTGATCGACGCGAATCTCGATCTTTTTGTCGGCCGCGTTGCGCGCGATGATGATCGCCTGCAGCGCATCCTTGCGCTCGCTCACCTTGGCAAATTTCAAATCCAGGATCGCGCCATTGGCCGCGCGCACCGCTTTCTCGAAACCTCCCATCACCGTCGCATCGAGATCGCCCCGCACATAGGCCACGGCGGCGCCCGCCCCGGCCCCGGCCACCACGGCCACGCAACCGGACGATAGCGCCACCGCGCCGAGCATCGCCCCGGCGACCAGCCATCGGGCCACGGTCGCGCGCCGCCCGGATTGCGCCGGCGCGTCCGCGCGTGCGTTCAATTTCAGAGCCGTTTTTGGGTTCATTTGGGTTTGCATAGGTTCCACCCAGACCGGCGCCGCCGCCGATGGTTCACCGCAATCGCCTTCGCGCTTGGCTTGCGCCACCCGCCGCCCAGAGTCCGCCGCACTCCCCCTCACTGCCGCGCATGAACAACGACACCCGCTGGCTCGCCCGACTCGGCATCGACTCCGGTCTCTTCACGCGCCCCCAAGCCCTGCTCGTCCGCCACACCCTGGGCGACGCCGGCGACCTCATGGCCTTTGCCCAAGGGCTGATCGATTCCGGCGTCGTCACCGACGTCGCCAAACTTGAGAAAATCGCCGACCTCGCCCTCACCAAAGGCGAACGGGGTCCGCCGGCCAGCGACCCCTTCGACGCAAACGAAACCCAGGCCCCGTTCGTCCAAACCGGACCCGCCGCCCACGCCCCCGGCGGCGCGCCCGCCCCCGCCACTCCCGCCGCCCCCACCCCCGCCGCCCCGACCGGCGCCGGCCCCGATTTCGCCTTCGAAACCATCCCCGCCCTCGACGACACCGCCCTCGCCGCCGCTCTCCGCGCCCTGCTCCGCGCCACCGCCGCCTTCGGCGCCAGCGACCTCCACCTCTCCACCGGCGCCCGCCCCTTCATCCGCAAAAATCGCGCCCTGTCCTACTTCTCCGACTACGTCCTCACCCCCGAGGACGCCCTGCGCCTCAACGTCGCCCTCCTCGCCGACCACCAGAAAAAACTCTTCCTTGAGCGCAAGGACCTCGACTACGCCCTGGCCCTGAGCGACGCCGACCGCTACCGCGTCAATCTCATGTTCCACAAGAACGGCGCGGCCGGCGCCTACCGCATGGTTCCCGCCGAGACGCGCACCCTCGATGATCTCGGCTACCACCAGCACATCGCCACCCTCCACAAACTCCTCTCTTACCACAACGGCCTCATCCTCATCACCGGCCCCGTCGGCTCCGGCAAGACCACCACCCTCGCCTCGATGGTCGCCTACCTCAACGAGACCCGCACCGACCACATCATCACCGTCGAGGACCCCATCGAGGTCGTCCAACGCTCCAAGGGCTGCAACGTCACCCAACGCGAGGTCGGCCCCCACACCCGCTCGTTCGCCTCCGCCCTCAAGGGCGCCCTCCGCGAGGACCCCGACGTCATCGTCATCGGCGAACTCCGCGACCTCGAGACCATCGAGATGGCGATCAGCGCCTCCGAGACCGGCCACCTCGTCATCGGCACCATGCACACGAGCGACGCCGCCACGACCCTCAACCGTCTCCTCGACGTCTTCCCGCCCGCGCAGCAAACGCAGATCCGCAGCAGCGTGGCCGAGAGCCTCCGCGGCGTCGTCTGCCAACGCCTCCTCCCCGCCACCGACGGCACCCTGTCCCTCGCCTGCGAAATCCTGATCAGCAACACCGCGATTCAAAACCTCATCCGCGAGGGCAAGACCACCGGCCTGAAGAACACGATGGAGACCGGCGTGAAGGAAGGAATGTGCCTTATGGACAACGTCATCTTCGGCCTCTGGAAGGACAAAAAAATCACCGCCGAAACCGCCCAGATGAACATCACCAACCGCGTCCTGAAGGCGAAGATTTCCTGACCATGGCCGCCATCGACACCCTCCTCCGCGCCATGCTCGAAAAGGGCGGCTCCGACCTCCACCTCACCGTCGGCCTCCCGCCCAAGACCCGCACCTCCGGCTCCCTCGTCCCCCTCGACGACCAGTTCATCGACGCCATCGCGATGGAGTCGCTCCTCAAGGAAATCTGCCCGCCCAAACGCTGGGCCGACTTCCTTGAGCGCAAGGACCTCGACCTCGCCCACGAAATCCCCGGCCTCGCCCGTTTCCGCGGCAACTACCTCTACAACCACTGGGGCCAGGCCGCCGTCTTCCGCCAGATCCCCGCGAAGATCCTCTCCTTCAGCCAGCTCAACCTCCCCGAGGCCCTCAAGAAACTCTGCCACCTCGACCAGGGCCTCGTCGTCGTCACCGGCCCCACCGGCTCCGGCAAATCGACCACGCTCGCCGCGATGATCGACTACATCAACGAGAACCTCGCCCGCCACATCATCACCATCGAGGACCCCATCGAGTTCGTCCACCCGGTGAAAAAATGCGTCATCGTCCACCGCGAGGTCGGCGAGCACACCGCCTCCTTCGCCGCCGCGCTCAAGGGCGCCATGCGCCACGACCCCGACATCCTCCTCCTCGGCGAAATGCGCGAGATGGAGACCATCAAACTCGCCCTCGGCTGCGCCTCCATGGGCATGCTCGTCTTCGGCACCCTTCACACCAACAACGCCCCGAAGACCGTCGACCGCATCATCAACACCTTCCCCGCCGAGGAACAGAACCAGGTCCGCATCATGCTCGGCAGCTGCCTCGCCGGCGTCGTCGCCCAGCTCCTCTGCAAAAAAATCCCCAAGGGCCGCTGCGCCGTCCACGAGATTCTCCTCACCCACGAGGCCCTGCCCAACACCATCCGCAGCGGCCAGATCGCGAACATCAAATCCATCATCGAGAGCGGCGGCGCCGACGGCATGATCACGATGGACAACAGCCTCATGAACCGGGTGAAGGACGGCACGATCGAGCCCAAAGAGGCCTACATGAAAGCCGCCAACAAAGCCACCTTCGCCCCCCTCCTCCAACCCGGCGACCTCGACGGCGGCCACTGACCGGGGCTTTCTCGTTCCGCGTTATCGTTCTCGTTCGTCAGTCGGCGCGTCCATCGCGGAGTTCCAGCCGGCGCCCGTTTCGCCCTCCGCGAAAGCATGAGGAGAAAGAGGACAGCGAACGGTTTTTAGCCGGGTCGGCCGCGCCCCTCACGTCTTCCTCACCCACGCCGCCCGTTTCGCCCACGCGACCAGCGCCGCGCCCGCCGCAAACCCACCCGCGTGCGCCCACCACGCCACGCCGCCTTCGATTCCCGCCGCCAGCGCGCCGAGCCCGCCCCCCATCTGGAACGCGAACCACAGCACGAGAAACACCACCGCGGGCACCGGCAGCACCGGCACGATCCACGGCACCAGCGCCCACACCCACGCCGTCGGAAACAAAATCAGATACGCGCCCAGCACCCCCGAGATCGCCCCGCTCGCCCCGAGCATCGGCACCGTCGACCCCGGATCGACGATCACCTGCGCCGTCGCCGCCGCCCCACCCGCCAGCAGATAGAACAGCAGATATTTCACCGGCCCGAGCCGGTTCTCCACCGGCCGGCCGAAAATCCACAGAAACCACAGGTTCCCCACCACGTGCGCCACGCCGCCGTGCAGGAACAGATGCGTCAGCACCGTCAGCCACTGCTGCGCGTCGCCCGGATGACCGATCAGCCGCTTCGACACGAGCGCATGCTCCGTCACGAAACCCGCCCACCTCCGGTCGCCCCCCGCGAGCCCCAGCCACACCTCCCACGCAAACACCCCGAGATTTGCCGCGATGAGCAGCCCCGTCACGACCGCCGGCCGTTTCTGTTTCGCCGTATCCGCGAGGGGCCACATGCCGCGATGTTACGCGCGACCCGCCGCCCGACCGCAAGCCCCGTCGCCGCCGCGTCCCGCCTTCACACCTTGTCCGCCTTCTTCGGCGCATGCCGCAACACGCGGTCGATCCGCCACGCGCCGTCGCGCTCCTTCACCAATCCGTAGTCGTAGTCCGCCCGGCCATCCGGGGAAAACACCTGCACCAAAACCGTCGCCCGCGTGCCGTCGTCGCGCACCACGCCAAACTCCCCCCGCGTGTTCGCCCAGATTTCCGGATAGTTCGTTTCCACGATCCGCAAAAATTGTCGCACCGGATTCTGCGCCCGCAGCGTCGCCGCCGCATAGGTGTAGGCCGTTTTCGGGTCGCCCGCGCGAAACGCCGCGAGCTGCCCCTCGATCACTGCGACGACGCCCTTCCGCACCTCGGCCGTGCTCGCGCGCAACCCGCCGGCCGCGGCCCCGGTCGGGATTGCGCCGAATCCGCCCACCAACCACAGCAGGCCCATCGACAACCATCGTTTCATGGGCCCCACGATGCCGCACCCCCGCTCCAGCGCAACCCGCGCGCTCGTGCGCCGCGCAGTTTCCCGCCCCCTCAGTCCTCGGCCGATCCTCCCGTTCATCCGCGCGCTCGCCTCCTCCGGAAAATCGCGTCTGCGCATTTCCCGCCGTTTTTTTGTTTTGCGCCGGACGCCAAAGTCGGCGGGCTATCTGCTCCATGTCCAGCGTGCCGCCTCCCAATGATGAGCTCTCCGAACTCGCTGCCGTCCTCGGAGAAGATAACGTCCGCACGCTCGTGCGCACGTTCCTGCGCGACTTCCCCGTTTCGCTTGCCGAACTCGCCGGCCCCGGCGCACGCAAGAACCGCCACCGCATCGCCCACAGCATGAAGAGCAATGCCCGCCTCATGGGCGCCCACGACCTCTCCCACCGCATGGCCCTGCTCGAAACCCGCCTCGAAGGGCCCGACGGCGCCGATGTCACCCACGACGACATCACCCTCATCACGAGCGACTACGAGGCCATCGCCGGACGGTTGCACGCGTTCGTCGGCGCCTGACCCGCCGGTCCCCGGGGGCGCACCGTGCTCCCGCCCCTCAGCTGTCGACGAGCCCGACCTGAATGCACCAACGCGTGAGACTCGCGACCTCGCGCACGCCGATTTTCTCCATGATGTTCGCCCGGTGTTTTTCCACCGTGCGCACACTCAGATTGAGTCTGGCGGCAATCTCCTTCGACATCTGCCCCGCCGCGACGAGCCGGGCGATCTCCTGCTCGCGCTCCGTCAACGGCACGTCGAGCGGACGTTTCTCCCCCGGCTGCACCCCACCGGTCTTCGCCCGCACCCGGCTCGCAAAAAACATCCCGCCCCCCCGCACCGTCTCGACCGCGCTCAGCACGTACTCGATCGGCTCGGTCTTGTCCACGTAGCCGTTCACCCCGATGGCCATCAGCTCGGCCGGCAGCCGCTCACTCGGATGCGCGGTGATCACCAAAATCTTCATGTCCGGCAACGCGCGCCGCAACTCGCGGGCGATGTCGAGCCCGTTCGTGTCCGGCAGCATCAGGTCCACCACCAGCATGTCGGGCTTCTCCCGCAGGCAGTAGTCGAGTCCCGGTTTGCCGAGGCCGAATTCTCCCACGACTTGGATCCCCTTGACCTTGCCCAATGTGAGCAAAATCAGCTGGCGAAACATGGTCTCGTCTTCGATGAGGACAACTCTGATTTGGCTGCGCATGCGATTCGAGGGCGGTAAGGATAAGCAGTATTACATCGCCGGCCGCGCACTTCTACGAATGGCGCGAGCCGACCATGTTTGGTAAAATTTGGATCAACGAACCATCCCCATGACCGAACTTAAGTTCAAGCCCGCAGTTACTGTTCGCTCCCGCGGGTTTCCCACCTTCATAGTGCCGCCCGAAGCCAGACCATGACCGAAGACACCAAGAAACCCGCCCGCGCCCACGTCCTCGTGGTCGAAGATTCGTCCGTTTTCCGTGAGATGCAGGGTCTCCTCCTGCGCCAGGCCGGTTACGAAGTGTCCGGGCACGAACACCCCCAGACCGCGCTCGCCGCCGCCCGCGAACGCGAGTTTGAACTCGTCATCATCGATTACGAACTTCCCGAGATGAACGGTCAGCAGTTCATGCACGAACTGCGCAAGATCCGCCCCGACATCGCCATCATTTTCGTCTCCGGCTCGCTCACCCTCGAACTCGCCATCCAGCTCAGCCGCCAGGGCGTCGCCGGCATCTTCAACAAACCCGCCAACCCGAAGACGCTCCTCGAAAAAATCAACGAAACCCTCAGCCGCACCGGCTCGCGCGACGCCTCCCTCCCCGGCCAAGGCTCCAGCTCCCCGCTGCCCGCCGCCCGCCGCGGCAACTCCCGCTCCCCGTTCGCCACCGTCCCGGGCCTCCCCGGCGAGCCTTCCGCCGGCGATGTCGCCTACGCCCCCCGCCACTTTCCCGGCCACTGCGAAGCCTTCCGCGAGTTCACCCACCGCCTCTGGAAAGTCCGCGATTTCCGCGCCGTCCTCCTCCTGCAGGGCGAAACCGGCGCGCCCTTCGAACTCATCGCCCGCGACCTCGCCGACATCTCCATTTTTCGCGACGGCCCGTTCATGGTGTGCCCCGCCGCCCAATTCGAGACCCGCCATCTCATCGAGGTCCTCGCTCCGTCCCTGCTCTCCCAGGACGCCGGCACCCTCCTCGTCACCGGCGTGGATTCCCTGGCCCCGGAAAAACAAAAAATCCTGCAGACGCTGATGACCGGCCGCGACGTTTTCCTGCCGTTCGCCCGTCGCTTCCGCCTCGTCCTCGCCGCCGACCGTCACCTGTCCGATCTGGCCGACGCCGGCCGCTTCGACGACACCCTCTTCTATAAGATCAGTTCCCTCTCCGTCGAAGTCCCGACCCTCCGCGCCCTCCGCGGCGATCTCCTGCTCCACGCCCGCCACCTGATCGACCACCACGCCGCGGCCCACCCGGCCGCGAAATCCCCCGCCCTCTCCCCGGCCGCCGCCACCTGGCTGGAGGAACAGGAATGGCCCGGCAACTACGCCGAACTTTCCCGCACCCTCCAACTCGCCGTCGCCTCCTCGAAGCATCCCGAACTCAGCGTGCCCGTGCTCGAATTTGCCCTCGAGAAAATCCTCGCCGAAACCGGCCCGGCGACCGCCTCCGCCTCGCTCCCCGCGGCCCCGCGTGCGCCCATCTTCGTCGAAGAAACCCTCCCGCCCTTCACCCTGCGCCCGGCCTCGGCCGCCGCGCCCGTCGCTGCACCCGCGCCCGTCGCCGCCACCCCGGGGCCGGCCCCCGCCCCGATTCCCGGGGCCCCGCTGCCCAAACCCGCGCCCGCCACGCCCGCTCCGGTCCCCGTGCTCGCGCCCGCCGCCGTCCTCTCCGTCGCGGCCACCACCCATCCGGCCCCCGACCCGGTCGCCGCGCCGAAACCCGCGCCCGCCCGCCCCTCCGGTCTCACCGCCCGCAGCGTCTTTCGGCCCGTCTCCAGCGCCTACGATTTCAGCAACCGCCTCGCCGAGTGCCTCGCCGTCGCTGAGACCGCGGCGTCCTGAGTGCGGCCCGGCCCGCGGTCCGCCGCCCGCGCAATCCCCTTGAGTCGCGGGCCCACTCCCGCACCGTCGTTGCCTTCGCGCCCGGCGCACTCCACCGTTCCTCCGCGCGCGTCCCTCCGCCGCCCCCGCCCGATCCAAAACCGTCCTCTCCTCACTCCCGATTCATGCCCTTTCGTCCGAATAGCGACGGCCGCCGCCAGACCCGCGAGGACTTCATCCACCCCCTCCTCCCCGAGGGCACGCTCCGCCTCCCCGACGGCCAGCGCGCCGCCGTGTTGCCCGGGATTTTCCTGCCCCAGCTGGCCGCCGATCTCTTCGCCCCGCTCGGCGACCACACGCGCCACGCCCTCTACAAATTCGGCTACGAATGGGCGCTCCAGGACATGGTGCGCATCAGCCGCCAGGTCGCCGACGAATTCGGCGGCGGCGCCGACCTCGACCTCTGGCAAATGGACGCCAAGTTCGTCCTCGACCGCTGGTGGCAACCCCTCCACGCCACGGGCTGGGGCGCCCTGACGCTCGACCTCTCCTCACTCTCCCGCAGCTTCGCCTTCTTCGAACTCCACCACAGCGCCGTCGCGGCCCATTCCCCCGGCGCCACCCAGCCGACCTGCCATCTCTACGCCGGCCTGTTCGCCGGCGCGCTCAGCTTCTTCGAACGCGTCGAACGCCACGCGATCGAATTCCAATGCGCCGCACTCGGCGCACCCACCTGCCGCTTCGCCGTCGGCCCCGGCCCCCAGATGGACGAGGTCGAATCCTGGCGCCAACAACAGGTCGCCCCCGACGACATCCGCCGCCGCCTCGCCTAGTCCCGCCCGCCATGTCCACCTGGAACGAAACCCATTACGCCCGCGCGCAGGCCTTCACCGGTCTCCTCGCCGCCGCCCTCGCCGCCGCCACCCCCGCCCAGCCACCGGTCGCCCCACCGCCCGCCCCCGCGCCCGATTCCGCCGCGCCTGCGCCGCCCCCGACCGCCCCTTCTGCCGTGCCCGCCGCGCCGTCCGCGCCCGCCGCGCCCCCCACCGGCGGCGCCACCGCCGCCAACGTCTTCAAGAAAATCCCCTGGAAAAAGTGACCGCCCGCCGCGATGCCTCCGCCTGATCCCTCTTCCCCCGCGGCCGCTCTCGACCGGCTGTTCGACCCGCGCGCCTTCCTCACCGACGCCGCCTCCGGCCTCGTCACCGACCCGGCCGGCACCCGTGTCATCTACGCCTCGCACGAATTCACGCGCGCCATTCACCACCTCCTCCTCAAGGAAAAATCCGGCGTCTGGCGCGACGCCCTCGCCCGCACCGGCCGCGCCTGCGGCCGCGACCTCGCCCTCGGCCTCGACCGCGAATCCGCCCGCCTCGGCCTGCCCTCCCTCGGCGAACTCCCCCTCGAAACCTGCCTCGGCTTCCTCGAACGCACCTTCGCCGCCCACGGCTGGGGCGTCCTCTCGGTCGACCTCGCCGACGCCCCCGACCACGGCCTCGTCACCGCGCACCTCACCCACAGCTTCTTTGCCGAAGTCCTCGCCGACACCAACGACTTCGCCGACCCCTTCCCGGCCGGTCTCCTCCAGGGCTTTTTCGAGTTCATCAGCGGCGAACCACTCGGCTGCATCGAAATCGCCTGTGTCCGCCGCGGCGCGCCCCGCTGCACCTTCGTCATCACCGCGACCGAACGCCTGGCCGGCGTCGCCCCCTTCCTCGGCCGCGAAACCGCCGAGGCCATCCTCGCCCGGCTCAAAGCCTGAGCCCGCCCGCCATGTCCCTCGCTCCGCCCAAAATCACCTGCCTCTTCTTCACCGATCCGTCGCTGCCCGCCTTTCTCCGCACCCCCGCGGGCCAGTCCCTCGCCGGCGATCTCCTCGTGGAATGCGCACCGCACCCCGGGCTCGGCTACGTGCTCAATCTCGAAACCCCCGCCAACTACCCCGGCGTCGCCGGTCTGCTCGGCGGCGTCGACATCGGCACGCTCGCCCACCCGACCGACGCCCTCCCTGCGCCCATTCTCCTCGCGCCCGGCGCCCCCGTATCCGCTCTGGCCCTTCGCGCCGCCCTCGCGCGCCTCCTCCGCCCCGACGACCGCCTCCCCACCATCACGCTCCTCGTGCCGGTCGGCGACGCCCGCCTCTTTGGCGCCGCCCTCGCCCTCGCGGACCGCTTCGCCCTCGCCTGGGACGCCGCGGCCTTTCCCCACGACGACCTCCTCGATTTTGCCCGCTGGCTCGTCGCCGAAAAACTGCTCACGGCCGGAAATTTCGCCGGGCTGTTCGCCTACGTGACCACACCGCCCACCGCGGCCCACGCCCAGCGCCTGGCCGGACTCCTCGCCCCGCTCGGCACCCGCCTGCTCACCGTTTCTCCGTAGCTCCGGCCGGGAAAAAACGCGCGGGCACCTACCGCGCCACCCGGGCCCGCGCGTGCAGCCACTGCCGCAGCGCGCGAAAATCCTCCGGCAAAAACACCCCGCGGTTTTCCGCCAGGGCCTCCGGTCCGCCCTCCCGCCACGCCCGCGCCAGCATTTCCCCGTGCCGCTCCGGCGTGAGCGCCACCCAGTGCGGGCAATCCACACAGTGCGTCCCGCTCACCCGTCCGCGCACCCGCACCAGCTCCTGCCGCTTGCATCCGCCGTCTTTCGCCACTTCGCGAAACGACTCCCGGCACACCGTGAACTCCGGATAAAGACACGCCTTCACCAACTGTTTCACCGCGGTCGCGAGCCACTCGTCGCGCTCCGCGCCCAGCGCCCGCGCCACGAGCGGCGCGACCTCCTCTTCACTCATCCCGCCCGGCGCCCCTTCCTCGTCCGCCGCCAGCGCCCGCGGCAGTCCCCGCTCCGCCACCGCCGCCCACAACCGCGCCCCCGCTTCGCGGCCCCGCGCCTCCGTCATCCCCTCGCGTCCGTTCTG
>CAJAYO010000962.1 GCA_903948415.1 uncultured Opitutia bacterium
CGCGCGACGCCTATGCGGAGACGCTCAAGCTGGAACCGGATCAAGCCGACGCGAAGGAGTCCTACATCCGCTGCGGGACGATGATCCGCACCCTGCTCGAATACGACCGCCTCATCGAGAGCGCGAAGCAATTGGCGAACAATTCCGAATTTCAGGCCGCGATCCGGGTCTTCAGCCGGGCGATGGCGATCAAGCCCGGTTATCCGTTGCCCAACGACGATACCATGCAACAGCTGCACACGGTGCTGACCGCCCAGAGCAAGGCGGTCGAGGTGACCTTCAAGTCCGATGGCAAGACCTACGTGTCGATTGTGAATTTCCGTCAGCCCACGCTGTCGGAAAATTTTACGGTGAATGTGTTGCCCGGAGATTATCAGGTGATCGGTCGCCGCAAGGGTTACAAGGATGTGCTGATGCTCCTCCAGGTCCGCAACGGGACACCCCCGCCGACGGTGACGGTGATTTGCCAATACACGGCGGACCGCAGCTGAATTTCCCCGAACATGAGTATTCGCGTTTCCACGTTTTCCGTTTGGGTCGCGTCGCTGCTGCTAGGCACCCACGTGCCGGCCCAGGATGCGCGCAGTTCGACCGCCGCGGGGCCGGCGCCGTCCGCCCAAAAAACTGCGGGACGCACGGCCGCGCGCGGTCCCCTGCCGGATCCGGCGTTGCTCGATGGGTCGACTCAGCCACCGGAGAAAAAATCTGAATACGGCCTGCTCGGCGACTTCGAACTGCCCGGTGACGAAAATGCCAAGGGGGATAAGGTGGGCGGTCGACCGGCGGGAGGGAGCGGTCAGGATGACGCCAAAGGCGCGCAGGGTGGTCTGGGTGGCGTTCCGCCCATCGGCCTGCCCACCGGGGCGGGTGGCGGACAGGCGAAGTCCGGTCAGCAACTACCGAAAGAGGGTTCGGCCGGAGGCGCGGGTGGGGGGCCGAATGATCCCAACGCGAAGGCGGACGGTATCCAAGTTGCAGAGCTGAAGACGGACGAGTCGGCTGGACCGGGAGGAGCTGGCGGTGAACCGGACGCCGGAGCGCAGAAGCCGAAGCCGGTGCCGATCGGCGACCCCACGCGCCAGATCAAGCCGGTGGCCAATGCACCGGGCGTGATTGGGGCGCAGACAACCGCGGGTAACACACAGCAGATGGAAAAGGCCGTCGGTGGATCTGGGAAGTCCAGTCCCGGTGACAATAGCAACAAGGGCGTCGAAAAAGG
Source organism: uncultured Opitutia bacterium (assembly GCA_903948415.1). Lineage (GTDB taxonomy): Bacteria > Verrucomicrobiota > Verrucomicrobiia > Opitutales > Opitutaceae > GAS368. The sequence goes on from CAJAYO010000962.1 coordinate 1,220, forward strand.
CCGGGCGATGCCAGCCGGCCTGTGACTGGTTCCTGCCGCCCTCACCCCACCATCAGAACTCCTCTCGACCTGTGAAATCCGTGCGCTCCCGTATTATTCTGACCTTTTTCTTGGTGATGGCGACGTGTGCGCCGGCGACCACGATGATTTTTCCGGTCGAAGCGATCGACGACCTCTGGCAACTCCCGGCGGAAGAATTCCGGCAAAAGTATGTCGGGATCAACATCAGCGGGATCGGTCCCAGTGACGAAGGCTGGTATGTGCGGTATCGACACGAGAATTTGACGCATTTGTTTGGCCCGCTTGCCGACAGCGAGAGCGCGCGGAAAAAGAAATGGGAAATGGAGGCCGTGCGAGATGCGGCGATTCGCAATCGGGCCAGCTTGGCCGCCAGCAAAGTCGACTATGTGAAATTCACGTATTCGGGGGTGTATGGCAAAGGCGGCGGGGGTGGGGCAGGACCCGGTGATGCGCGCATCTCCAGCGACGGAAAAAGCGGTCCGGATGGCGACCTCGACGGCGATGGAATTCCGAATGCGAGGGACCCCGACATGGATGGAGACGGGATCCCGAACGAGCAGGACTCAGATAGCGATGGTGATGGGGTCAGCAACGAAAAGGATGACTACACGTTCGGGACCAATCCTGACGGCGGCCGCAAAGACGGGCTGGCCAAAGAGGGCTCCGGCGACGGCAGGACCGACGGCGCGCAAGATGGCAAGGACGGCAAGAACGGCTCGATGGCCGGGCTCGACGGGCAGGGCGGCGACGGAGGCGGTGGCGATCAGGCGGGCGGTCAGGGTGGGAAAACGGGAGCAAAAGGCGGCCAGACCGCCGGGAGTGGCGGCGCGGGTGATGGCAGCGGACAGCAAGGTGGAGCCCAAAAGGTCGCTTCGGCGAAAAGCGGCAAGAGTGGCAGCGCGGGTGGCCAGCAAGGGGGGCAAAGTGGGCCGCAAGGGGGCCAAAGTGGCCAGTCGGGTCAAACGGGTGGGCAGTCTGGCAGCCAGAGCGGCAGCAGCGGCCAGCAGGGTCAGGGAGGCTCGCCCGGTGGTCCGCCCGGTGGCGACCAAGGCGGCGGCGGCAGTCCCCTGCAGCTCATCGGAGCGCTGTTGAAGGCCATTCTGGGCCTGTGAGGATGGGGTGCCGCCCACGCATCCGGCCGGGTGGCCTGGAGCGTGCGCCGATCCCGGTCAGAGATCCTGCACGGCAATGAACGCGCCGCCGTGGCGGTAAGTGACTTCGCGCATGAGATTCGCGAATTTTACGCCGGTATTGCCCATCGAGAACTGGAATTGGATGGTCGTGGGGAAGCCCACGGCGTTAATGACGATCTTTCGTTGGCCGTTTTCATCCGCCGGGTTGAGTTCCTCGAGGCGGCGTAACACGGGGTCGGCGGTCTCGGTAAATTCGTCGCCAAAAACATAGATCCCCATGCGCATTTTCTCATCCTTGGGATCGTAAAGGGTGCGGATCGCGCGGTAGATGCCCGGCACCGGATTGCTGATTGTATCCGCATCATAGCGACGCAGCGTGCGCTTGATGGCGGAGCGCGTGTCGGGACTGTCGGGCAACCAGCCGCCATTGCGCCCGCCGGCGAGGACGAAGCGCCCGTCGGCGTCGAGCACCTGGATGCCGTCGACTTGAGGATACACGTCGAGGACTTCCTCGATTTTGCGGATCGCCACGCCCCAGAGGCCGCCCGTGTTGGGGTCGCGCATCGAGCCCGAAGTGTCGATGACGAAGGCAATGTAGTTGCTCCCGACGGGAACACCCACCGGCAGGGGCTTTACGTCCTTGAGTTCCATTTCGGGCTTCTTTTGCCGGGCGGCAATCTCCCGCTTCAGCTCGTCCAGATCCACGAGGAGCGCCTCCTGGCCCTTTTTCTCCAGCTGGAGCTTCCGCTCGAGATCGTCGAGCAGGGCGTGAATCGTTTCATTGCGAAGGCGCGAATCGGTCACGAGCGTGGCCAAGCGGGCATTGCTGCGATCCAGCTCCTCGCGGCTCGTCTTGATCTGGGCAATCTGGAGAAGATGGGCCGCAAGGATCTTGCGGAGTGCCTCGAGCGCCTCGATTTTTTCCTTTTGGCGGGAATCGATCGTGAGGACGAAAATGAGGATGATCGCTCCGAATCCGCAGCAGATGCAGTCGAGAAAGGAGAGACTGAAGGTCGGAGTGGAGCGGCGACGGATCATAGGTCGGGCCAAGACTTGGCCGGGCTGACGAGCGCACCCCGGCTCGCGTTGGCCAGTTCCCAGAAGAGGGCCGGGCCGGCGGGATCGCCGCTCATGGGGAACAAGATGGTGCTGATCGGAATCCGCGGGGGCAGTTGCTTGACTGCAATCTTGAAGAAACGGATACGCTCGTCCTGCCCAACATCGCCTTCGAAGGCGAGCGAGTCGCTTTTCGTCGGGAGCCCGTCCGTGAAAAGGACAATGCTATCCGGGAGTCGCGGCAGAAAACGGATGGCGGTAAACGCTTTTTCCAGGTTGGCCCCGCCTTTCGGGACGACGGTGGCGAGCTGTTTGACGATGGCGTTGATGGACCGTTTGTCGCGCGGGCTGAACCACTCGTCGCCGCGATCGGGGAGAACCGGGGTGACGTCATCGTTGAAGAAGAGAATCTGAAACCGGGTTTCGGGCGCGAGCGAGGCAATCATCCATTCGATGGCGTGGACGGTGCGCTGCCACTTGGGGGCTTCGCGTTTCTTTTCGTCGGTGTCGGCCAGCCGGGAAGAAGCGGCTTCGATGGTATCGTCCAGCATCGAACCCGAGGCGCGGATCAGGAAAACGACGAATTCTCCGTTGAGCTTGACGCCGGTAAGATACTGGCGGCGGTCGATATTGGGAATCGGCAGCGGGGCGATCTCTTCGGTGGGGAGATTTTTCTTCTCCGCCAACAAAGCGGCCAGTGCATCCTTCATGGCCCCTGTCTGTTGCAGTATCAGCAGGAGTTGGCGCTGCCGTTCGCTCAGGCGGAGATCGTCTTGGGCATTCTTGGTGTTGAGGGAATCCAGTTCGATCTGCGCGGCGGCGAGAATTTTCGCGAGGCGATCGAGATCGGCCTGGCTGACGGTAATCTCGCGCTCCATGGCCACTACACGGGCGCGAAGGTCCTCGATGTCCGTCTGGTCGATGTTCGTTTTCTTCGCAATCGTCAGAATGAACACGAGCAGGACGGCGCCGAAACCGCAGCAGATGCAGTCGAGGAAAGAGAGGCTGAAGACCTCGACTTCGCGACGCTTGGAGGCGATGGACATGAGCGCTTGGGAGCCGAGCAGGCGGAGAAGACGCAGGGGCCGCTAGGCGCCCGAACAATGCGCGAACAAAATTTCAGCGACGGCGCTGCCCGTTCGGATGGACAAACGGTCGCCGGCCTCGACGAGAATCGGAGGCGTGCCGGCACGTTCTGCAGGAGCTTCGGAAAACCAAAGTCGACCGGATTCGCGTTGAAGTGCGACCAAACAGTTGGGATCGGCGGAAAACGCGTCGGGCAGTTCGAGGTCGGGGCGCGCGGCGGCACCTCCGATCATGAAAGCGTCGCGACCGGCGAGAGAATAGCCGAATCCGTCGATGATCGCATGGGTCGGAGGCCGGTCCGAGGCCTTCCGGCGCGACTTGTGCAGCCGAGTTTCCCACGTTGCAGGTGCGGTCCGTCGCGTGTCGCTCAAGGGAACGGATCGCTCAACTGGAACGTCGGCGAGATCGACCGCAGCGACCAGCCGGTGGGCGCCAATCCGGGCCGCTCCGGCTGCGGCGGCCCCGGCGGGCAGGCGCAACTGGCGCAAGAAGCCCAAGCTGCGGAGGCGGGCCTCAAGACCGGGCAGAGTGGCGCTGCGGCTCGTCAGCGCGATCGTGCAATGACCGGGGGCATGTCCGGTGTGGTCGACGAAGCCGGCGAGGGCTTGGGCAAGTGTATCGACAAAAGCGCGGGCGTCCCCGGCCAATTGGTCGTGTTTGGCGACCATCTCATAGTTGCGGCGGACGGTGTTGATCTGGTAGCGGTGTTCCTCGGCGCCGCGCGCGAGGAATTCCTTGGTCTGGCGGAAGAAGGCCTGCTCGATGCGGCCGTCCTCCATGATGTCGAACGCGGTGTGCCGCAGGAAGCGGTTCCCCATCGTCGCAGTCAGGTGCTTCATGAGCCGGACATACCCGGAGTCCGGGAGCTGCAGGTAGTGTTTGCGTTCGAGTCGTTCGTGAGCGGCGAGCAGGGAAAACTCCGCGGCCTCAAGTTGCACGTCGACCACCACGACGGGAAGGGCCGGAGTGAACCCGGGGGCATGCGGGTCGCAGAGCGATGCGCAGGCCAGGTCGACGACGCCTGCCAGCGGGAGTTTCAAGTCGGCCGCCATACCAAGCAGGAAGCCGATTTTTTCGTCCTCGGCGACAGCGTCCTTCAGGTAAGCCCCAGGAACGGCGAGCACAATTTTTTCCGGCGCGCCGCCGGCCGCGATCGCACGGTGGGCGAACTCGCGGAGGAAAAAATAGGCGAGCTCCGAAAACGACAGGGGTTTTCCGCCAACGACGATCGCGGAGGGCTCGTGGGTGAGTTTGGACCAAAAAGTGTGGGCGACGAAACGCGGGCGAACGAACCAACTGTCTTCTGCCGTCCGACCAAACGAATATTCCGAACCCTCCAGACTGGCGAAGCCGGGCCAATCCGTGGCGCCCGAGCGATCGGTGACCGCGAGCGGTCGAACGTCGTTGCCTTCACAGGACGCGGCGAGGAAACCTGCGTCGCTCAATTCGAAGCCAAAGGTGGCGGGCATGGATGGCAGCGGGCGGGTCAGACGGGGCGGTTCGGGGCGTTCTCGGTCGTCGGGACTTTCATCACGTCAATGAGCCGGTCGCGGCAGTAGGCTTGGGTTTCAATGATGAAAGCCTCCTGCCGGGATTGGACCAGGTGCATGACGTACATGAGGACCATCGAGAGGACGAGGGCGACGAGCGTGGAATTGAACGCCACGCCGAGCCAGCTGGTGACGGCCGAGATGTCGCCTTTGATGGCTTCATCGGCATGCGACAGGGCCTGGCCGATGCCCCGCACGGTGCCGATGAAACCGATCGCCGGTATTGCCCACACGATGTAGCGCATCAGGGAAAGGGACGAATCGAGCCGGTCGGCCTCGAGTTCGGCCCGCTCTTTGATCGCATCGGCGGCGTCTTGCACCGAGTGGGTCGCCTGGAAGCGATGCAACGCCGCGAGCATGCAGTCGGGCAGCAGCTTGCCGTGCCACCGCGGTTGATTTTCGAGGGAAGACTTGAGCTCTTTGTATCGGTCAAAGGCCTCTTCGGGGATAATGCGCTCACCGGGTTGGGTGCGGACGAAGTCGTGGTCAAACAGGGCCCGTTCGCGGCGCACTTCGATGAGCTTATGCATCAGGACGATGAAACCCCAAATGGAGAAAATGATTTCCACCTCCTGTTCGGGGTCTTTGATGATGACGTAGATGGACGGATCGCGGTCCGCCTGCGATCCCGGGGCATTTTGGCTGGCCATGACGCGCTGGCGGATGATCACGTCTTCGGCCCGCGGTCGAATGATGGTGGCGTAGACCAACTCAACGATGACGATGGCCGACAGCAGGCCGATGATGGAGACGAGCACCGGCGCGGAAAAAATGCCCTTTTTACGGTAGGTCATGATCTAGGGGATAGTGGGGTGGGCGGAGGTGCGCGGGTCAGGATAGGGTTTCCCGGCGCTGGCCGACGCGGAGCCGTTGGTCAAGCGCGGCAAATCAAGAGGCAGCTGCCGGAATCGCATACTCGGTTGATTAAAAAAACGAACAGGTATTAGGTAGCGCGAGTCTATTAGTAAGCAAACGCGTCTTTTCTTTTCCCATGGATATCGTTCCCGCAAACCGTCTCGTTCTCCGCTCGACTGTCTTGCTCGGCACCGCGCTGGCGGTGGTGGGTTGGAGTGGCTGCTCATCCGTCGCTCCCTCGCGCACCGCAACGGGGGCCGGCACCGGCGCGGTCCTCGGCGGGGTGGGCGGTGCGGTGGTCGGCAACAACAGCGGCCTGGGCACCGGCACGGGTGCGGCGATCGGCGTCGGGGCCGGCGCGCTGATCGGCGGCATTGTCGGCATGGTGCAGGACGCCAAGGACCGCAAGGAGCAGGACCGCCTCGCTCAGGAACGCGCGTATCAGCAGGAGTTGGCCAGGAAGCGGAGCGAGGAGGCCAGACGCAAAGCCGAGAGTGATGAAGAGCTGGCCATCGCCCAGGGCTTCCGCATCTCCGACATCGAATTGACGGACGCCCAACGCAAAAAAGAGGCGGCCGACGACCGTCTCAAGAAGCTTCGCGAGGAACGGGCCGGCGCGCTGGCCAAGAAAAAGGCCCTCGACGACGCCCGCGACAAAACCCTTCAGTCCGAAGCGGAGATTGCCCGCCTTGAGGAGGAACTTGCCCGCTTGAAGGGGGATGCCCCGCTGCCGGTGACGACGGCCACCGCGGCCCCGACGATCGCTCCATCCCCGGGCGCAGCAATCAAACCCGGCACCTAGGCCTGTTCCTGCGCGGCGGTTGATACTATTTTTCCCGGCCGAACATTTGCCTCGGCCCCCAACCTTGTCGTATTCCTGAGTCATGACGTTGCTGCAGTCGCGCACTTCACTCTCGGTTTTGGCTGTGCTCGCAGCCGTTGCTTTGAGTGGCGGTTGCACCGGCGCATCCTACGCGGTCAAGATTGATGCCATCACCGAGCGCGATGCCTCAACCCGCACGGTGGCTCCGCAGTCGTATAAAATCACAAGCAAGAACCCTGCGATGGGGGATGAAAGCCTGCGCTACCGCGAAGCGACGGAATTTGTGAAGACCGCGCTCTCCAGCAAGGGGCTCTACGAGGCACCCAGTTCCGAGGCGGCCGATATGATTGTCGAACTCGACTACGGGATCGACGCGCCGCGCACGAAAATTGAGACGGTGAGTGTGCCCCGTTACGTGCAGGTCGGGGGCGGCGTGCGTTACGAGCAGGTCCCGGTGACCGATTCGCGGGGTAACGTCAGCCAGCGCACCGTGGCCGTTTACCAGAACCCGCGCAGCGAATTGATCGGCTATGACGAGATGCCGCAACGGGTGACGGTCTATGAGAAATATCTCCGGATCACGGCGCGGGAGAACAAACCTGCCGCGGAAGGGCGACCGCCGGTTCAAATCTGGAGTGTGCAATCGAGCACGGAAGATGGGAGCAAAGATCTGCGAAAGTATCTGCCGATTATGGCATCGGCGACCGCAGACTATATCGGCAAGGGCACTACAAGCTCTAAGGTCGTGAAAATCAAAGACCCCTCCCAGGTGGTGGACTTTATTCGCAAGGGCATGAACGATTCGGCCGCGGTCGCGGCCCAGGCTCCGGTGGAAGGTCCGAAGATCTGAGAAGCCGACCGGCCGCTCCGGCGGTCGGCGCCGCGGGATCCTGAGGCGGGCGTCAGGGACGACCTCATCGGGCTGGACGCAATGGTCCGTTTCACCGGTTGGTTCTCAAGACGGAAAAACTGGCGGAGGAGGCGCGATTTCAACGCGAACCGAAGTGGCGCTAATACCTGTTTTTCAGAGGGCAATCCCGCTGAAGTCTTCAGCGAACGTGCCTGCCCGTGGCGCGAGATGTCGAAATGATCGAGAGGGAATTCCGGTTACTACCGAGGGAATTCGCGCCACTTCGGCCACCGGTGCGTCATTGACGTATCGGCGATCGATATTCGCTGGCCTTGGACGCACCATTGGGTTCTCCGGCGGCCTGGCGCATTTGGTTGGTTCGCAGGATTGTGATTAACCGCTGACGATGCGCCGAGCATCCTTGAGGACGATGCACGAGGTGCATCGGGTAAACGATGGTTGGATTTTTTGTGGTATTCATATGGCGATGCGGTGTGCATCGCCCCACGCTACGCAAATCTTCCGAGTCTGCGCTCGGGCGTGTCATTCCAAAATCGTTCCTTAAGAAACACCCATTTTCGCAGGAAAGATTGTTAAAGCTCATCCACGTGGTTCGGCTTCGTGGCCGACTGATTTGCGTCAACACGTGGCGCGTTGCCTGCGGTCAGAGATGAACAATGCCGTGACGGATTGCCTCGATCGCCGCCTGGGTGCGATCGGCCACGCCGAGCTTTTGGAACAGCGATTTCGAGTGGGTCTTCACACTCTCCTCGCCAATCTGAAGTTGCTGGGCGATCTCCTTGTTGCTGCGACCGTCGACGATCAGTCGGAGCACTTCGAGTTCACGGGGCGACAGGTCCTTTCGCAGCACGCGTTCACGGAAGAGGGCGGCGACGTGTGGCGGCATCACAGTCTTTCCGCGATGCACGGCTTCAACCGCAGCAACCAGTTCGGCGCTCGAAAGCCCCTTCAGCAGATAGCCACTGGCCCCGGCTGCGATCGCGCGATGGATGTCTTCGTCGCCGTCAAAAGTTGTGACGATCAAGACCCGCGTGGCGGGCCAGCGCTGGCGGATGGCCAGCGTGGCATCCACGCCGCCGCCGCCGGGAATGCGCAGGTCCATGAGCACGACGTCGGGTTGGTGCTGGGCGCAGGCGGCAATCGCGCTGGCGTTGTCCGCGGCCTCGGCGACGACTTGCAGGTGTGGCTTGGCCGTCACCATCGCCGCTAGGCCGATGCGCAGGGCGAGGTGATCGTCGACGATCAGGATGCGAATGGTTTCAGACATGAGGAACGCTTAATTCGAGTCGAGTGCCGCCCGCGGTTTCCGGAGTGACGGCGAAAGTGGCGTGCATGGCGTCGGCGCGTTCACGAATTCCGGAGAGGCCGAAGCCACCCTGGGCCGACGGGCGGACGCGGGTGGCGTCGAAGCCCTTGCCGTTGTCGCGCACCACGAGACGCACGTCGTCGGCGAGAAAAGCCAGTTCAAGATCGATCCGCGTAGCGCCAGCATGCCGCGCGGCATTGGTGATGGCCTCCTGACCAATTCGCAGGAGATTGTTTTCCACCTCGGCGGGGAGCGTGCGCGGGGTGCCGTCGACCCTCAGCTCGAAGATGACCTTGCCTCCCTCGGTGAGTTGTTGGCCCAGGCGCGACAGCGCGTCGCCCAGCGCCGATTCTTCAAGCGCCTGAGAGCGGAGGTTCCAGACGGAGCGTCGGGCCTCGTCGAGACTGCTCCGCACCAGCTCCCGCGCGAGGCTGAGGTGGCGCCGGAGTGTGTCAGGGGCATCGTGGAGCCGGTCGTTGAGCACCTCGAGCTGCGCGGAGATTCCGGCGAAACCCTGCGCCAGCGTATCGTGAATCTCTCGGGCGAGGCGAGTGCGCTCGGCCAGCACGGCGACGAATTGCGCGTGGGCGGCTTCGCGGGTGCGGGAGGTTTCGCGGAGCCGCACTTTGGTTCGCCACCAGACCAGACCCAGAGCCGCGCACGCGATCCCAGCGGCACTCGCCAGCAGCCAGGCCACCCGCACCGCATTCCACCAGGGCGCCGGTCGCACCAGAATAATCGTGGCCGCATCCTGCACCAGCAGGGAAAACCCCGTGGGCTTGCGATGCGCTACGAATGATTCCCAGTCGCCAATCTCGACGCTGCATACACCCGTGGCGCGCACCATCGAGCCTTCAGTCCAATCGTGCGCGGTCGCGTTCGGAATATGCACGCGACAACGCCGGCCATCCGTTTCCAGAGTCAGCGCGATTTCGCGGTCGCCGTTGGCGATCTCTGTCAGTCGTCCCTCCACCGTGAGCAGGCGGCCGTCATGCTTCATCGCTTCCGTCATGCTGACCGAAAGTGGTGCCGGCGTGCCCTTGCCGCCGGTGGGGCGCCATTCCGCATCGCGCAGCACGGGGGAAAACGCCCCGGGCTCGGGAAACCCCACCACGTCGACCGCTTCGCCCGCCACCGGGCGCGGGACCTCGCGCAAAAAAACCTGGATACCACGCGACTCGTCCTGGAAGTAGAAGGAATCCCCCTGGCCAACAAAGGTGACGATTCCGCGGGCGCGCACGCGGTGCCCGGCACCCGCGACACGGGTGCTGCGCATGACACTGGCGAGCGGAGTGGGCGGCTGATCGAAGGGCCGGGGCATGGCGGGTGTCATCACTTCGACGTCCGCCAGCGTGTGGGCGTTTATCATGGGAAGAAACGTCTGCTGCTGCGCATCGGTGCCGTGCAGGTTGACGCCGCGAATGCGGACCATGGCGTCGACAAGCTCGGGATGCCCCGTGGCCTCATGAGTGACGTTGACCGTGATCCGTCCTCCGCCGGTCGCCACTTCCAGCGCCAGCCAGTCGAGGCCAAATTCAGGATTCACGCGCTGACCTCGAATGATTCCGGTGATCTCAACCCGGCGTCCATGCAACTGAGCAGTCAGCAATTCCTCAAAAGTGGCGCGGGCCGGCGGCGGCAGGGC
>CAJAYO010000963.1 GCA_903948415.1 uncultured Opitutia bacterium
CAGCTCATCTTCCCGTGTCGGGTCGGGTGAAGCCGCGGTCGCGCGCGGCGCTGAGCAGGCGCTTCATTTTCGCGACTTGTTCCGCGTGCGTGGCAGACAAGTCCTTCATCACGGAGGGGTCGTCCTTGAGGTTGAAGAGCTCGTCATGCGTCGGGCCGGTATGGACCTTCTTGGCGGTCTTTGTGGTTGGCCGGTGCTCGAATTTCGGCGCCCCGATGCGCTCGATGAGCCGCCAGTCGCCGAGGCGCAGGGCGTAGGTGCCGTCGGCCGCCTGCATGATGACGTGATCGCGCACGGGCGGGCCGGGCGTGGGCTCGGTGAACGCGCGGAGGACGTTGAAGCTGTCGGTGGCCGCGCCTTTTGGCAGCGGCGCCTTGAGCACGGCGGCGACCGTGGCGAGCACGTCGGGCAACGCGATGACCTGGTCGCTCACGGTGTTGGCGGGAACCTGGCCAGGCCAGCGGACAATGAAGGGCTCGCGGAAACCGCCTTCGTATTCCGTGTGCTTGCCGCCGCGCAGAGGGCCGTTAACGGCGAGCCCGGCCTCCATCGCCTTGCCGGTGTTGCCATTGCCCGCGTCGACGATGCCGCCGTTGTCACTCGTGAAAATCACGAGCGTATTTTCGGCGAGCTTCAGCCGGTCAAGGGTAGCGAGAATTTGACCGACGCTCCCGTCCAGTTCGTGGATGAAGTCGCCGTAGCTGCCGTAGGCGCTGCCGGTAAATTTCGGATGCGGCGCGATGGGGCCGTGCACGGCATTGGGCGCGAAGTAGAGGAGGAACGGAGTCGCGTGGTTGGCCTCGATCCAGCCCGTCGCCTTCGCGGTGAGGGTTTCCATGATGCGGTCCAGCACGCGCTGCTCGCGGAGGCCGGTCGTCGTGCCTTTCGCGCCGGTGCTGGCGACGACGACCTTCTCACCGGGGATGCGGCCGACGACGTTTTCATTCTCGATAAACGCGTGCGGGCCGTTGCCGGGATTGCCGCCGAGGCCGTAGAAATAATCGAAGCCGACCGCGCGCGGGCCGGGCTGCAGCGGTTGATTCCAATCGACCTCAGTCGCGCCGGCTTGGAAACCCAAATGCCACTTGCCGAATGCACCGGTGCGGTAGCCCTGCGATTGGCAGAGTGAGGCGAGCGTGACGCGGCCGGGCTCAATGTGCAGGGGTGCGGTGGGAGTGAGGACTTCGCCGTCCTTGATGGCCGTGCGCCAATAATAGCGACCGGTCATCAAGCCGTAGCGGGAAGGCGAGCAGACCGAGCTGGGGGCGTAAGCGTGGGTGAACCGGCGGCCCTCGCGGGCGAGGCGGTCGAGATTTGGCGTATTCAGTCCCCGGGCTCCGTAGGGCGTGGAACTGCCCCAGCCGAAGTCGTCAGCCAGGATGACCACGATGTTGGGCTTGGCGGCGTCGGCCGCCGCGAACGCCGGGCCGCCGAGCGCGAGGAAGAAAGGGATCAGCGCGCGGAATTTTCCGGCTCCGGTTTTCACTCGTGCTCCTTTTTCTTTTTCTGCTTCGCCAGGCCTTCGGAGCGCGCGGCGTTCTTGGGCGTTTTCACGACGGCGAACTCGCGCGGCTTCACGTCGTCGGCGAGCATCTCGGCCACCAAGGGGTCGCGGTTTTCGACACCCCAGCGGCGCAAGCGCTCGCGCATGGCGAGGAGCGTCTCGCGCTGCGCCGGATCCCGGGCGAGGTTGTTCATCTCGCCCGGGTCCTTTTCAAGATCGACCAGGGATTCACGGTTCTGGCCGTGGGCGTAGACACAGTATTTGTAGCGGTCCGTGCGGATCATGCGGCCCTCGGTGGTCGGCACGTTGCCGGCGACGGGAAAGGTCTGGGACATGTTGTTCTGCACGACGACATCGTCGCGCCACGCGGGGACGGGCTGCCCCAGGGCGAGCGGGCGGAGGCTGGCGCCGGACAATTTCGCGGGGCGCGGCACGCCGGCGAAGTCGAGCATCGTCGGCAGGAGGTCGGTGCCGGTGTTGATGAACTTTTCCGACACGCGGCCCACGCGTTGCCCCGGGACGCTGACCATGAGCGGCACGCGGGCCGACTCCTCATAGAAGACGGTTTTCTGGTTGAACCCGTGGGCACCGGCGCACTCGCCGTGATCGGCGGTGAAAACGATCAGCGTGTTCTCCTCCAGGCCCGCGGCCTTGAGCGAGGCGAGGACCTTGCCGATCTCGGCGTCGACTTTCTCGATGAGGCGGTAGTAACCCCAGCGGAGCGCCTGCCACATCGGGGGACTGAAATTGCCGACCGGGAACTGGGGGTTCGCGTGATAGCCGGCGCGGATCTGGGTCATCGTGTCGGGCTCGTTGCGCGGCGGCACGAGGTTCGCGGGCGCGGGCGGAAGTTTATCAGCGGCCGGCGGACTGCCGATGGGGCCGTTGTTCAATTCCTGGCCGCGGGCGAGTTCGCAGACGTTGTGCGGGTTGAGGAAACTGACGACGAGCAGGAAGGGTTTCTCGTGCTTGCGCGCGAGGAACGCCGAGGCCTTCGCCGCGCTGTCCGCGTCGATGTGTCCGGTGTCGAGGGTTTCGAAGCCATGGGTCCGGGTGGCGGCTTCGTCGTAGGCGAGGTGCCACTTGCCGAAGTAGGCCGTCTGGTAGCCGGCGCGCAGGAAGTGCGTGCCCATCGTGACGAACTCCGTGGCATCGAGCGTCACCTTCGTGTTGTCCGTGATTCCCGTCTGATGCGGATAGCGGCCGGTGAAGATCGAATTGCGCGCAGGCATGCAGAGCGGATTGGGCGTGTAGGCCTTCGTGAACAACGTGCCCCGGGCGGCCAGGCTATCGAGCGCCGGCGTCTTCAGATAGCGATCGCCCATCCGGCAGCTCAACGCATCGGCCGAGTGCTGGTCGGTCATGATGAAAACGATGTTGGGCGGCGCGGCGGAGGCGACGGCGACGAGCAGGGCGGCCGCTAGCGCCGTCAGGATTTTTTTTAACATGGGAAAGGGAGAAATCGGGGGTGGGGCGAGACGGCAAGGCGGCCGGCGCTCAGGGTTCGTCATCGGCCAAACCCAATTTTTTCTTTCGCTTGGCGTCCTTCTTGGGCGTGCCTTTGGGGAGCGCCTTGATCAGTTCGAGGCGATCACCCAGCTGACTGGCCTCGACGGCGGGGCGGCCCAGCGGGCCCCGGTCCCCGATGAGATACATGCGATGATAAAGGTGCTCCTGATCGGCGACCTGTCCGCCCACCAACATACGCGCGTCCGGGTGGGCGTTGCGCACGAGGGTCGTCATTTCAAACCCAGCGCCGTTCAGCGAAAAAACGTTGTCGCCTCTCGCCCAGGTCCGCCCGCCGTCGGTGGTGTTCCACCAGTCGATGGAACCGGTGCCGTCACGGCTTTGATTCAGGAACATCCGAACCTTTAGCGGGGAATCGATGATGAAGTCGCCGTCACGCCCGCCGCCGCTGGCATCGGCGACCTTCGTCGGCGGGAGCCAGGCCTTCCCGTCCCAACGGAAGTAGCGCACCTCGCCGTGGGGAAAGCGGAAATAGACGTGCGGCCGCCCATCGGCATCAACGCGGCAGGTGCCATGGTTGGTCCTCTCGGTGCCGGTCGCCTGGATGAGCGTGAGTTGGTCGGCGGACGCCTTGGTCACGGGCAGGGTCAACGTCTCTCCCTGCACATTCGTCCACGCACCATCGCGGCAATCCATGAGCATGTAATAGGTTTCGTTGCGCTGGTTGGTGTGCCCCGGGTTGGCGCACGGGTGATAGACATACGACGCCGTGATGGTATCGCCCCGGCCGTTGTCGAACCAGGCATACCATGAGTCGTGGACCGTCAGCTTGCCCGCGCTGCGCTGGTGCTTCAGCACCGATACCGGCGGGGCGAAGGTGCGGCCGTCGTCGGTCGACTTCTGGTAAACCCAATCGCTGCGGTGCGAGCCGTGTCGGTAGAATAAATACAAGTCCCCGTTGGCCCGCTTCACCCATTGGCTGTAGGTGCCGAAGGGGGAAACATTATCCAAAATCCTCCACGTGGAAATATCGCCGGGTTTTGCGGAGACGACGTGGATGAACCGGCCTTTGCCCGGCGTGCCAAATTTGTTTTCACCCAGGGACGAATCGCCGCCGTGCCCGCCGAAAATGAGGTGAATGAAACCCTGCCGGTCCACAACGAGTGAGGGACGGCCGTGGTTGTCGAGTTCGCCGGGGTCGATTTGGTCGGGTGACTTGCCCATCGGGTTTACGCCGGCCTGCACGGGGCCGATCCATTGGCCCGTGGCGTGCACGTAGGCGGCGACGTAGGGATCCTCGTGCGGCCCCGAGTAGGCGACATAGGTCACGCCGTTGAAATGTTCCGCGGCCGGATGATGGATCGTGCTGACCGTGTTTCCGTAGCCGTTGTCGGTGAAGTAATCGACGTTGGCGGCGGCGCAGGCCGCGCAGGCAGTGAGCGCGCCGAGCAACGCGAGCCGCCGAAAGGCAGTGAGTCCGAGGGAGATTATCATGGGGCGAGAGGGTTCAGAGATCGAAGGTCGTGCTGAAGATAAACTGGCGCGGATCGTTGATGCGATACGCGAACGGCCGGCCGTCGGGGTTGACGCCGACCGCTTGGAGGCTGCCGCTTTCCTGCACGTTGCGCACGTTCAGCTGGAATTTCGCGCGCACGCGGTCGCCGAATAAACGCATGCGATAGCTGGCCGAGAGATCGACCGCGAGGCGCGCTTGGTCGTAGACCGGTTTGTTCGCGTCGAGCTCGCGCACCACGCCATCGGGATCCGGGGCCGCAGCGAGGAAGCCGATGCCGCCTTGGTCCTGCCAGCGCAGCGCGCCACCGACGGAGAAATGCTTGAGGCGCCCCTCGGTGAAATCGTAGTTCGTGACCGCGTTCCAACGCCACTCGCGGACTTGCGAGCGGGGTTTCCCGTTATTGGCGGTGGCGAGCTTGATCGGGGCGAGGATGGTGCCCTCGTAGGTCTGCCTGGGAGTGGCCCCGCCGCCGATCGAGCGCGTCCACCACGCGACGCCGTTTTCATCCTTCGCCGTGGTCCAGATCGGCAGCCGGGCCGCGAGGTAGCGCTGCAAACCGTCGCCGATATTACTGTCGATGGCCACCTGCTGGGCGGCGGTGAACTTGAGCCGCCATTGGCGGGTGGGATTGTAGATCGCCTCAAACTCGTAGCCGCGCGACGTCACGTCAGCGGTGGTTCCCCGGTCCCACGTCTGGATTCCGGCGAGGAATTCCTGGGTCAGGCCCATATACTGCGCGACCGCGGTAGCCCGCTGCGCGGAGGTCGGCGTGAGGCCCTGCCTCGCGAAGCGCTGGTCGATCGTGACCTGGGAAAACGTGAGGAAGTCGGTCGCGGTGTCGGCGATACCGTTGGTGCCGCGACCATCCAGCCCCCAGGCTCGGGCGACGACCGTATCCAAGTCTCCGCCCCGGGCGCCCGCGTCATTGGTCTCGTAACGGTTGATCTTGAAATGCAGGCGGTCGTTCAGGAGCGAAATCCCGATGCCGTAGTCCTTGCCCTTGCCCTTCGGATTCGGCAACAGCTCGCCGAGCGCGTCGTAGACCACGCCCGCCGGAGTGAAGCTGTCCGATTGATTGTAGAAAAGATTGAGCCAGCGGGTGGGCTTGAGGACGGCGCCCTGCGTCAGGGTTTTTCCATCGTTGAGAGTCCAGGGCAGTTTAGTTTTGAGCGGGTCATTCTGAAACCATCCGGTGGCGGGATCGATCGCGGGCGGCAGAGACTCGCGCACGCGCTGGCGATCGTTGCGCCAGCCAAAGGTCGTCACGAAGCGATCCTCGAAGAAATAATTCTGCATGGTGGCATTGAGCGTGCGGACCTCCGTGCGGGAATTGGTAAAAGATCCGGCGTTGAAAAAATTCTCCCCGACATCGACGGCTTCGCTGACCCATTGACCGGTCAGAGCGTTGAACCAACGGAGCGTATGCTGGCCGTCGATCGGCCGCGTCGCGGGTGCCTGATCGATGTTCTGGCCCTGATTGTCGCCGACATAAAACTTGTCGTAAACCCACACGCCGGAGGCGCTGCGGTTGGTCTTTACGCTCCAAGGATGGTCGCTCTGGATCACGTCACGCCGGCGAAAGCTGGCGAAATCGATGCGGCTGGTTTCCCCGTGGAGCCCGAGTTTCTGCTGACCGATCCAACCCAGCCCGCGCGGAAGTTTTGCGGGTGTCCATTGGTAGGCGAGATCGGCGCTCTGGATGTCGCGCTTTTCCGGCTGGTAGTTCGAGACCGGCGCGGACGATCCGAAATAGGGGCGCAGGAAGTAGGGGTTGGGTGAGCCGTCCAGCATCTTTTCGTTCACGTCGACCCGCAGAGTGGATTCGGTGTTGTCGACCTTGTTGCGCCGGGTGCTCTTGAAATCCTGCCCGAACCAAGCGGCGCGCGCCGCGAGCAGGTGCTGGGGCGTTTTCGCCACGATCTGCTCCGCCTCGACCGTAAACGTCTTCGCGCGGTCGGTGTAGGTGTTCGGCGACATGTAATTGACCTTCGACCAATCGTAGAGGGCCTTGTCGGTCGTCGTCGGGAGAATATAGAGCGGAAATAGCGCGCCGAATTCCCGCTCGAGCCGGGAGCTGCCCTCGAGAAAGCGGAGGTCCGTGTTCGAAATCGTCGGCGTGGGAATCCGGTTGGCCGGCAGGGTGCCGGTGCGATTGACCGACATGAGTTGCTCGGCCGACGCATAGTCGATGAAGACGCTGTTGCGGCTATAGAATCCCCCGCCTTGGGAAATCAGTCCGAACGGCAGCGCGCCATCCTGATTGACCCGGAAAGGACCGGACTTCGTGCCGTTGGCGAGGGTGTCGGTTTGCGTCGTCGGATACCTTGTCGGTTTGCCGGCGGCGGCCCAGCCGGTGACGGTCTCGCGCGGCGTGAGGGAATTCGTGCGGCGCGCGAAGTTGTCGTAGCGCTCGGCGCTGGCGCGGAGCGTCGTAGTGGCGAAAGGCTTGAACAGCACGAGGCCCTGCAGGCGGCTGATCTTTTCGGACGACGGCTTGCGCACGAAGCCCTTCGCCTCTTCCACGGCGGCGACGCGCAGCGCGAGTTTTTGGGCGATGAGGGGGCGGTTCAAATCAAAGGTGCCGCGCACCCCGCCGTAGCTGTCGGCACGAAAAGTGACCTGCGAAATCGAGCGCGTGGCGTTCGCGCGAATCGGAATGTAGTTCACCGAGCCGGCGCTGCCGCCGAGGCCGAAGATATTGGAGTTGGGACCGCGGGAAATCTCGACGCCGTCGACGTTGTAGGTGTCGAGCGGGATGCGGGGATTCACCGCGAAGCCACCGACCGCGATATTGGCCCGACCGACGCCGCGGATGCGGTTGGCCTGGGCGGGGCTGTTCTGGATGTTGTCGACCACGCCGCCGTTACGGTTGGTGGAAAAGTCGGTGAAATTACCGGTGCCCTCAGTGTTGGCCTCGTAGAGGAAGACGTCGTTGAGATCGAGCACGGCAGTGTCCTCCATCTGCTGCTTGGTCACCACGGTGATGGACGAACCGAGGTCTTCGAGTTTGGTGTTGAGGCGGGTGCCCGAAAGGGTGTTCAGCGCTTGATAACCGCGGTCGGTCGAGGCGCCCACGACGAACGGCGAGAGTTCGATCACGCTGTCGCTGGTGGACGTGGATTTGGCAACGTCAGCGGGGCCGATCGGGCGAGCCGCCCGGCTCGGATCGGCCTCGCCGTTTTTTGCGGCTGGCTCCTTCGCACCCGACCGCAGGCTCAAGGCACCGGTCTTTTCATCCTGCACGGCGACGAGGCCCGTCCCGGCGAGCATCTGCGTGAGGGCCTCCCGCGGCGGAAGGTCGCCCGCAACCGACTTCGTGCGCACCCCGGACACGAGCGCCGTCGGAAAAAGCACTTCAAGACGCGCCTGCTCGGAGAAGACTTTGAGCGCCTTCTCGGCGTCGGCCGCCGGCACGTTAAAGTTGCGCTTCACGGGTTCGGCCGCCGAGGCGAGGGAGGCCAGTTCGAGGGCTAGAGCGATCACGAGCGCACGGACGGCGCTCCTTTTTCCGGTAGACAAGGGTAAGACGACAGAGGGGTTCATCAGGTGTAGTGACGAGTCAG
>CAJAYO010000964.1 GCA_903948415.1 uncultured Opitutia bacterium
GGCGGCCGCCGGCGGCGGCGCGGCGGTCGCGGGCGCTTCCGCGGCGAGGGCGGCGGCGGCGGCGGTGGTCGCGCTGACCGCGGCCCGCGGCCCGTAGGCCTACAGGGCGGCGGCGCGATCTGATTCGCGTTAAGCCTTGCCCACCGCGCAAACCCGCGCGCATTTCAAAGGCGTCCGTGCTCCACGGACGCCTTTTTTATTTTCCGTCCTCGCTCCGGCTCTCAGCGCTCAACTCTCAGCTCTCAACTTTTCCGACTGATGTCCGACCTCATCGTCAACGGCGGCAAGCCGCTCTCCGGCACCATCACGCCCTCCGGCAACAAGAACTCCGTGTTGCCCATTTTCTGCGCGACCCTGCTCACCGACGAGCCCGTCACGCTGAAAAACGTCCCGGACATCACCGACCTCGACAAACTCGTCACCTTCTTCCGCGCCCAGGGTTCGCAGATCGAGTGGAACCGGGAGAAGGGCCTCATGCGCGTGGACCACTCCACGTTTCGCAACGCCCTCGCCAATGACGAACTCCCGCAGGACATGCGTTCGACGGTGCTGCTCTATCCCGCCCTGCTCCACCGCCTGCGCAAAATCACGATCCACGCCAACACCAAGGGCTGCACGCTCGGCGTGCGCGAAATCGACCCGCACCTCGACATCCTCCGCGCCCTCGGCGCCTCGGTCCACCAGGGCGACCCGCTCGTCATCGCCCTGGCCGCCGGCTTTCGCGGCGCGCGCCACTGGCTCGACTACATGTCGGTCACCGTCACGGAAAATTTTGCCATGGCCGCCGCCCTCGCCAAGGGCAGTTCCACCCTCATCAACGCCGCCAGCGAGCCGCATGTGCAGGATCTCTGCGCCGCCCTCGTCGCCATGGGCGCGAAGATCAAAGGCCTCGGCACCTCCCGCCTCGAAGTCACCGGCGTGAAAAAACTCCACGGCGCCACCATCACCATCAGCAGCGACTACCACGAAATTGTCACCTTCCTCGCCCTCGGCGCCATCACCGGCGGCGAAGTCCGGGTGAACAAATCCCTCCCGCCCCACTTCGATCTCATCACCCGCGCGTTCGCCAAACTCGGCGTCGTCGTCGAGCACGAGGGTGACACCGCCCTCGTGCGCCGCGGCCAGAAACTCGTGATCGAGGTGCCGTTCACCGCCAATCTCCTCCCGAAAATCGAGGCCGCGCCCTGGCCCTATTTTTCCGTCGACCTCCTCCCGCTCATGATCGCGCTCAGCACGCGGGCCGAGGGCACGATCCATTTCTGGAACAAGGTTTATGAAAACGGTTTTGCCTGGATCCCCGAACTCGCGAAGTTCGGCGCCCACGCGATGGTCAGCGACCCGCACCGCATCGTCGTCTTCGGCAACCGTCCGCTCCACCCCGCCACCGTGGATTCGCCCTACATCATCCGCGCCGCCGTGGCGCTGACGATGGTGGCGGCCGCGATCCCCGGCCGCTCCGTCGTGCGCAACGCCGAAATCATCAAACGCGCCCACCCCCGCTTCGTCGAAAACCTCCGCAGCCTCGGCGCCGAGCTCGAGTGGAAGTGACGGCTTGCACCGGCTCCCGCCCAGCGTAGTTTCCTGCCGTGAGCATCAAGGAACGAGCTATCCGCCTAGTTGAGACTCTGCCCGAAGACGTCACTTGGACGCAGGCGCTGGAGCGCATTCAGATTGCGGCCGCTCTTGATCGCGCCGAATCCGAGATTGATTCCGGGCGATGTGTTTCCCACGCCGAGGCCGAGGCTCATATCGATTCATGCCTGCGCAAATTGTCTGGGCCCTCAGCGGCCTAGCGGATCTCACCGGCATCGTCAGCACGATCTCGGCTGACAACCCGCGGGCGGCCCAACGCGTCGCGGAACAGCTCAAGACGGGCACGCGCCAACTCGGTCAATTTCCGCTCAGCGGCAAACACTACGACTGGACTCCGCGCGGCGAAGTGCGCGAATGGGTCGTGCCGCCCTATCGCATTTTCTATCGCCTGACCGACGACCAGCAAGTGGTGCGCATCCTCCGCGTCTGGCACGCCGCACGCGGCCTGCCCGAATTTACCGTAGACTAATTTCCATGCCCGCTCCCGACTCCGCCCCCAAGGGCCTCAACTACCTCGCCTCCACCCTCGCCGCGCCCGTCTCGCCCGCCGAGGCCGCCCTGCGCCCGCTCTCGTTCTCCGATTTCACCGGCCAGCTCAAGACCGTCGAACGCCTCAAGATCATGGTCGGCGCCGCGAAGCAGCGCGGCGAAGCGCTCAACCACATCCTCCTCTCCGGCCCGCCCGGCCTCGGCAAAACCACCCTCGCCTTCATCCTCGGCAACGAACTCGGCAAAGCCGTCCGCGTCACCTCCGGCCCCGTCATCGAAAAAGCCGGCGACCTCGCCGGCCTCCTCACCAACCTCGAGGAAGGCGACATCCTCTTCATCGACGAAATCCACCGCATCCCGAAGACCGTCGAGGAATACCTCTACTCCGCGATGGAGGACTTCCGCCTCGACATCATGATCGACCAGGGCCCCAACGCCCGCAGCGTCCGCCTCTCGATCCCGCGCTTCACCCTCGTCGGCGCGACCACCCGCAGCGGCCTGCTCACCGCCCCGCTCCGCTCGCGCTTCACCCTCCAGACCCGCCTCGACTACTACGACCACGCCACCCTCGAAGGCATCGTCCAACGCAGCTGCGGCCTCCTCAAAGTCGAACTCGACGCCGGCGGCGCCGCCGAGATCGCCACGCGCGCCCGCGGCACCCCGCGCGTCGCCAACAACCTCATCAACTTCTGCCGCGACTTCGCCCAGCAACGCGCCACGGGAAAAATCACGCAGCCCGTCGCCGCCGCCGCGCTCGAGCTCCTCGAAATCGACGCCGCCGGCCTCGACGAAATGGACAAACGCATGCTCCGCGTCATGGCCGAAAACTACGCCGGCCGCCCCGTCGGCATGACCACGATCGCCGTCGCCGTCGGCGAGGAAGCCGAAACCCTCGAAGAGGTGCACGAGCCCTATCTCATCCAGGAAGGGTACCTCCAACGCACCCCGCAGGGCCGCATTCTCACCCCGAAAGGCTACGCCGCCGTCGGACTGAAAGCGGCGACCGGAGGCGAGCTGGGCTCGCTGCTCTGATCCCTTCGCGCCGGCCGGCGCCCCGCGCGGGCACCCGCCTGCAACTTAGTCTGGCTCCCCGCCGCTTCCCGGCCATCGTCGCCCGCCATGTCCCACCGCGCGCGCCCCCTCCGCCTGCTCGTTTCCCTCCTCGCCCTCACCGCGGCCGCCGTTGGCTCCGCCGCCGCCCCCGCCGGCGCGCCCGTCGAGAAATTCCAGCAGCTCGACCAGCTCCTCCCCACCCCCTCCGCCCAGCGCAACGCCGCCGGCGCCCCCGGCCCCGCCTACTGGCAGAACCGCGCCGATTACGACATCGCCGTCGAACTTGACGACGTGCAGCGCCGTATCCGCGGCTCCGCCACGATCACCTACCAGAACCGCTCGCCCGACGCGCTCGCCTACCTCTGGCTCCAACTCGACCAAAACTACCAGGCCCACGACGCCGACTCCCGCGCCGTGCCCAACACCCGCCGCGGCATCGACGCCGCCAAGGTCGGCTACGCCGCCCTCGACCGCCTGCTCGCGCAGGAGACCTACGACGGCGCGATGACCCTCTCCGGCGTCACCGACACCGCCGGCCAACCGCTCGCGCACACCGTCGTCAAGACGATGCTCCGCCTCGATCTGCCCGCTCCGCTCGCCCCCGGCGCCAACTTCGCCTTCAAGCTCGCCTGGCACTTCCCCATCAACGACGCCAAACGCCTCAACGAACGCACCGGCTACGAGTTCTTCGAAAAAGACGGCAACGCCATCTACACGATCGCCCAGTGGTTCCCCCGCCTCGCCGCCTACACCGATTACGCCGGCTGGATGCACAAACAGTTCCTCGGCACCGGCGAGTTCACCCTCGAGTTTGGCAACTACACCGTCCGCCTCACGACCCCCGCCGACCACGTCGTCGGCGCCACCGGCGTCCTGCAAAATCCCGACGACGTCCTCACGCCGGCCCAGCGCGCACGCCTCAAGCAGGCGCAGGCTGAATTCAAGCAACCCGTGTTCATCGTCACGCCCGACGAAGCCCGCGCCGCCGAGAAGAACCCCGCCACCGCCAAGAAAACCTGGATCTTCCAAGCCGACAACGTCCGCGACTTCGCTTTCGCCTCCTCGCGCAAATTCATCTGGGACGCCATGGCCGTCACCGGCGCCACCCATCCGCCCACCCCCGAACGCCCCGGCGGCATCGCCGACCGGATGTTTCGTCCGCCCGTCATGGCCATGTCGCTCTACCCGAAGGAAGGCCTGCCGCTGTGGGACAAATACTCCACCCACGCCATCGCCCACACCATCGAGGTCTACTCGCGCTACACCTTTCAGTATCCCTACCCCGTCGCCTGGTCCGTGCACGGACCCATCGGCGGGATGGAGTATCCGATGATCTGCTTCAACGGCCCGCGCCCCCTCGACGACGGCACCTACCCCGAGCGCACCAAGTTCGCCCTCATCGGCGTCGTGATTCACGAAGTCGGCCACAACTACTTCCCCATGATCGTCAACTCCGACGAGCGCCAGTGGACCTGGATGGACGAGGGCCTCAACTCCTTCGTCCAGTTTCTCGCCCAGGAAGAATGGCAGAAGGATTACCCCCAGGGCCGCGCCGACCGCGGGCTGACCGACTACATGCGCCGCACCGACCGCGTGCCCGTCATGACCAACTCCGAATCCATCGCCGACCTCGGCGCCAACGCCTACGCCCAGCCCACCGTCGCGCTGAACCTCCTCCGCGAACACATCCTCGGCCGCGCGCTCTTCGACCACGCCTTCAAGACCTACGCCCAACGCTGGATGTTCAAACGCCCCACCCCCGCCGACTTCTTCCGCACCATGGAGGACGCCAGCGGCGTCGACCTCGACTGGTTCTGGCGCGGCTGGTTCTACGGCACCGACCGCGTCGACGTCGCCATTGACCAGGTCAAATGGCTCCAACTCGACTCGCGCGACCCCGCCGTCGAAAACCCGAAGGCCAAAGCCGAGAAGGACGCGCTGCCCACGACGCTCACGCGCGAACGCAACGCCGCCCTCCCCAAGCGCCTCGACCGCTTCCCCTCACTCAAGGATTTTTATGACGACTTCGACAAAGCCGCCGTCCTCCCCAGCGACCAGAAGAAATACGAAGGCCTGCTCAAGGAGCTCACGACCGCCAAAATCGATCCCGCCCTCCTCAAAACCGAGCGCAACTTCTACCTCATCGAATTCTCCAACCTCGGCGGCCTGCTCACCCCGCTCATCCTCAAACTCGACTTCGCCGACGGCTCCACCGAAGAGCTCAAACTCCCCGCCGAGATCTGGCGCTTCAACACCGAGAAAGCCTCCAAGCTCATCATGACCAAGAAGGAGCTCACCGCCGTGACGTTTGACCCGCGCCAGGAACTCGTCGATTGCGACCTCGAAAACAATTTCTGGCCGCGCCGGCCCGTCAAAACGAAATTCCAGCTCTTCAAGGAGGACGCCGCGAAGAACCCGATGCGCGAACTCACCAAGCCTGAAAAAGCCGAGAAGCCGGAGAAGCCCGACCAGCCCGCGACGCCCTGACCCCGCGCCATGCCCCGCGGACCCCTCTCATCTCTGCTCCGCCTGGCCTGCGCCTGGCCGCTGCTCGCCTTCGCTTGCCTGGCCCCACCGGCCGCCGCGCATCCCGTGCACACCTCCAGCGCGGAGGCCAACTACAACCGCACCACCCGCAAACTCGAAGTCTCCCTCCGCGTGTTCGCCGACGATTTCGAAGCCGCCCTCGCCGCTCTCGCCGCCCACTCCGTCTCCCTCGAAAAAACCCCGCCGGCCACCGTCGATGCCCTCGCCCGCGCTTACCTGACCGCCCATTTCATCGTCAAAAATCGCGACGGGGGCCTCGCCGGCCAGCACTGGCTCGGCCGCGAACTCAAGGACGCCGCCAACGAACTCTGGCTCCATTTCGAAATCGACCTGCCCGGCGGCGTCGACGGTGTGCGCGTCGACTACGCCGTGCTCAAGGAACTCCACTCCGACCAACTCAACACCGTCCGCGTGCGCGACGGCCCGCGGACGCGCATTCTCACCTTCCCGCCCGGCCAGGGCGAACGGACCGTGCGCTTTCCGCCCTAAAGGTCGCCGAGTTGCGGCCGCAGCACGATCTCCTCGACCACGGTGGTCCGCGTCAGCCGGTAAACATCCAGAAACGCCCGCGCCACATCCGCCGCCGGCATGATGCGCTCCGGCGCCACCCCGCTGGCGCTCCACGAGGGCGACCACGTCGCGCCCGGATGCACACAGCACACGCGCACCCCCACGGCCTTCGTCTCGGCGCGCACCACTTTCGCCAGACCCGTCACGCCGAACTTCGCCGCACAATAGGCCGCGCTCTGCGGATACGCCTCGAGGCCCGCGATCGAGCTCATGAAAAACACATCGCCGCGCTTCCGCTTGACCATCGCCGGCACCAACGCCCGCGTGACCAAAAACGCGCTCCGCAAATTCGTCGCCACCATCCGGTCAAACTCCGCCACGCTCGTCTCCAAAAACGGCGCCATCGCAAACGCCCCCGCGTTGTTGATCAGCACGTCGACCACCCCGAACCGCTCCGTCACCGCCGCCGTCATCGCCGCGACCGACGCCTCGTCGCTCACGTCGCACGCAAAAATTTCCACCGCCGCCGCGCCGCCGCCCGCGCGTTTCGCGCACGCCCGCGCCACCGTCTTCAGCTTCTTTTCATTCCGCGCGACCAGCGCCAGCTGCACGCCGCGCACTTCCTGGGCAAAGACCCGGGCGATGGCCTCGCCGATTCCCTGCGACGCACCGGTAATGAGCACAACGGGTTTTTTCATGGTCCGCAGAGCCTCACGCCAAGGTCGCGGCGGGCGCAAAGCAAAAGGCCGCCGCCCGCATCCTCCGCCCGCCAAAGTCCGGTCGCTCAGCGCTCAACGCTCGGCTCCCGGCTGAGAGGGGCGGCCCTCAGCACACCAGCGACCCAAAATCCCGGAAGTCCGCCGTGAAGCCGCCCTTCACGCCCTTCGCGATCACGCTCACGGCGTCGTGCGAGTGCAGCGACTCCAGGTGCGAACAGGCCACCTCGAAATCCGCGATGCGCTTGTCGCCCGCCAGCTCGTGATACAGCAACCGCGCCGCATCCTCGACAAACTTGATGTTCGCCCCGTTGAGCTCGGCGAACGCCTGCTCGTCCTCGCGCTTCACCATCACCTGCGTCTCGGTCTTGAGCGCATTGGCGCAGTGCCGCTGCAGGTCCTCAATGGTCAGGTTGCGGCCGGCCGCGAGCGCGACCCGCACCCGCGCCTTCGAGCGCTGGGCATGCGGCGTCGCATACACCCCGCGCGTCTGCCGCGCGTGCTCCGCCAGTTCCGCGCTGCACGGACACGTCGACGAATAGACAAAATCGAACTCGATCACGCGGCTAAATTTCCCCGCCTGGTCCATCGTCGCCTCCAGCGCCACGCGGTAATACTGCCAGCCCGCCAGCCCGCTCCGCAGGCTCGGTTGCAGCATCGGATAGGAAAACGCGAGATGGATGCGCGCGTTGAACGAGTCGATCTTGCGCTGGTATTTCCGCAGCAGCTTCCGCAGCACCTCGAACGAAAACACCTCGTCCTGATGCTCGTAAAACGACCGCATGATCCGCCCCATGTTGATGCCCTTGAGCCCCGCCTGCAGCGACACCGTCCCGGTGATGCTCGTCTCCAGCGTGTGCTCCTTGCCGCCGGCGGTCAGAAATCTCAGCGGCAGCCGGAAATTCGCGCAGCCCACCTGCTGGATCGGCACGCGCGCCCCCTCGGCGGCGTTCACCGCCTCCATCATGTCGGGCAGCGTGGCCCGGTAGGCCGCATCGGATTTGAACCCCGCGTCGTGGCGGCGATTGACGAGCGGCGGCACCCCGCCGGCCGTCTCATGCAGATACATCGGTTTCTTTTTCATGTCGTTTTTGGTGGGAGCAAACGGCCGGACGGTTGGTGACGATAACAACCGCACTGGGCCAAGTTCGGCAGATAAAGTGTTTTCTCAGCGCGTCGCGTCGGGGCCGAAATACTCGGCGAAGTTGCGCGGCGTCTCGAAGAGGCGCACGCAGTGGAGCCGGCCCGCCGTAATGTGCGGTTCGATTTGCTGCCAGAAGGCGATCACCAGGTTTTCCGTCGACGGGATGACCCGGCGCAAAAAATCCACGTCCGTATTCAGGTTGCGGTGATCGCACTTGTCCACGACCGCCAGGTGCAAAATCCGCTTCAATTCGCCCAGATCCACGATGTAGCCGGTCTCCGGATCGGGCTGCCCGCGGACGGTCACCTCGAGCACGTAGTTGTGCCCGTGCCAGTGCGGATTCGTGCACAGGCCGTACTGCGCCGTGTTCCAGGCCTGGCTCTTGGTCGGGTTGAACAGCCGGTGCGCCGAGTTGAAGTGCACTTGCCGCGTAATGTACACGGTGCCGGTCAGCACGCGCGGAGCCTTCGCCCGCACAGAGCGGGCGGAGCGTTTCGGAAGGGCGGCTTTGGCGGGCATAAGGCGTCACACGTAGCACAAAACCGCCCTCCGTCAACCGCCGCGGTCATCGCGAACACGGTCATTACGAATCCGCCGCCTTTCCGGTTGAAGCGGCCCGTCCTCCCCGGCTGACTTCGCCCGTCCGTCCCCGCGCCCTCCCATGCCCATCCGCAAAGCCCTCATCACCGCCGCGAATCCGCGCCAGCGCACCCTCCCGCTCCAAACACTCATCGACCAGCAGGGCGAAACGAAATCCGCCCTCCAGATCGTCCTCGAGGAGGCCGCCGGCGCCGGCATCGAGGAATTCTGCGTCATCGTCTGCCCCGGCGACGAAACCGCCTACGCCGAAGCCTGCGGCACCCTCCGTTCGCGCGTGCGCTTCATCGCCCAGCCCGCCGCCCGCGGCTACGGCCACGCCATCCTCTGCGGCCGCGACTTCGTCGGAGATCAGCCTTTTCTTCACCTCGTCGGCGACCACCTCCACGTCGCCCACGGCACCACGAGCTGCGCCCGCCAACTCATCGACGTCGCCGTCGCCGAGAACGCCTCCGTCTCCGCCGTGCAGCCGACCCGCGAGAGTCAACTCACCTCCTACGGGGCCATCGGCGGCAAGCTCATCGGCGGCGACCGCCCGCTCTACCAGATCGACACCGTCCTCGAAAAGCCCACGCCCACCGCCGCCGAACAACAACTCATCGTGCCCGGACTGCGGGCCGGGTTTTACCTCTGCTTCTTCGGTCTCCACGTCCTCGGCCCCGACCTCTTCGCGATCCTCGACGAACAACACGCCGCCGCGCCCGACCGCTCCCTCGGCCTCTCTCCCGCCCTCCACACCCTCGCCGCCCGCCGCCGCTACCTCGCGCTCTCCATCGCCGGCCGCCGCTACGACATCGGCGCGCCCTACGGCCTGCTCCTCGCGCAACTCGCCCTCTCCCTCTCCGGCCGCGACCGCGACCGCGTCCTCACCCAGCTCGTCGAACTCCTCGCCATCCGCGCCGAGTGATTTCCTGTCTTTTTTCCGTGTCTTCCGTGTGTTCCGTGGGCCACCTCCGTTCGTTCTCCGCCCGGCTCCGACTCTGTGTCCCTCTGTGACCCTCCGTGCCTCTGTGACAATTTTTCCCCCGCCCATGCCCTCGCCGCCGCTCCGCGTCACCGACCTCATCGCGTCCGCCGATCCCGCGACGCGCGACCAAGCCATCGACACGTGGTGCACCGGCCGCTCCGTCGCCGCACTCCTCGCCGACTGCGCGGAACTCGACGTTTACCGGCGTCGCGAGACCAACCTCTACCAACGCGTCCGCGCGCTCTTTTTCCTCACCGCGATCCATCGCTACCATCTGCCCGCC
>CAJAYO010000965.1 GCA_903948415.1 uncultured Opitutia bacterium
AGGAGGAGGGCGAAGAGCGGGCGGAAGGACATGTTCAGGAGGGGACCGAGGGGGCAGGTTGAAAGCGGGGCCGGTGGGCCCGGCGCGGTGGGCGTGCAGATGAAAAGGGAGCGGGCGCTACGATGCGCCGGCCAGGAGGACGCCACCCCAGACACGGGAGCGGAGGGCGGGGGGCCTCATGGGGGAACTGCGGCTCACCAGTCCATGCTGACGGTCGTGACGTAGTGACGCGGGTCGGTTTTGCGTGGCCAGGTGTAGCTGTTGCCCTGGTCGGAATTGAGGCCGAGGACGTTGTTCACGTTGAGCTGGAAGGTGAAATTGTGGCCGTAAAGTTTGCGGCGGTAGCTGGCGAACGGGTTCACCAAAATGTAGCTGCTGGTCTTGGTCGCCGGGAGCACGACGACGCCCCCGGAGGAGAGCGCGGCCCGGGGTTTGCCCATCGCGTAGCGGGCGGAGGTGCCGAGGGCGAAGCCTTTGAGTTTACCCTGGGTGAAGCTGTAACGCGTGGTGATGTTGGCGGTCTCGCGGCGCACGGCGCGGACGTTGCCCTCGGTGTCGTCGAGGAGCTGTTGGGTGATGGCCGTGGCATCTTCGGGGTCGAGGCCCTGGGCTTTGGCGGCGGCCTGGGCGGCGGCGAGGTAGGGGCGCACGAGCGGGAAGAAGCGGCCGAATTGCACGCGGTTCATCGAGTAGGTGGCGCGCACGGTCCACTGGCGGGTGAGGTTGAGCTGCGTTTCGAGCTCCCAGCCTTCGGTTTCCTGATCGCGGTAGTCGCCCGTGCCGAGGAGCTGGTTGGTGGCCGGGAGGAGATCGTTGAGTTCGGTCTGCACGGCGGCGCTGAGGCCGAGGGCGTTGTTCTCCGAGGTCGTGTTGAAGCGCGTGAGGGTGGCGTTGACGCGGTCCTCCAGGAAATTGAAGCGCAGGCTCCACTCATGGCCCTCGCCGGTGCGGGGGAGGCGGGGACGACCGGAGAGTTCGAAGCTCACGCTGTCGGTGAAGAGCGAGGATTCGAAGTAGCCGGCGCCGAGCGAGAGCCACGGGAGGACGCGGAACACCCCGCCGTAGGACTGGTTGGTGGCATAGGTGCGGTTGAACGGTGCGTAAGGAACGTTATAGCCGGTGGCGTCGAGGATCGGACGACCCTGGAGATCGACGAGTTGGGTGCCCCCGATGACCGGCACGGTGATCGGCGCGCGGTTGCGGTTCTGGCGGAAATAATCGCGACTGACGCCGGCGCTGGTGTGCAGGCGGCCGCTGAAAAAGGAGCCGAGCGTCGTCAGATTGCCGGAGCCGAGCGTCTGGTCGAAGCGCGTTTGCCCGGCGCCACTGCGGAAGAAGTCGGTGACGCCGGGAATGAGTTTGAGGCGCAGGGCTTCGTCGCTGTTGCCGTCGGCCAGGTAGTGGATCGGGTTGACGACGTTGTTGGCGAAGGAGGCAGCGGCGCCGGTGAGGCCGCGGCGCGCGATTTCCTGCTGCGTGAGCGCGAAGGAGAAGGTGTCGAGGTAGTTTTGTTCGTGACGATAACTGGCGCCCGCGACCGCGCGGAAGGTGGAGTTCCAGAAGGGCAGCTTGGTATCGTAAACGGCGGTACCCCGCCAGCCCGTGGACTTGTTGCCGTCGTCGGTGAACGTGGGCGCGTAGGCGAGGAAGAGTTGCTCAAAGCGCGTATTGGGAATCGTGGCGTTGGGGATGGTGGGATGGGGAAAAACGCGGTTGACGTCGATGAAGACGGCGCGGGCATTCATGCCGAGGGCGCCGGCGGAGGAATAGGTTTGCAGGCGGGTGGTGTCGTCGACCTGGCCGTTATGGGCGATGAGGAGGCGGAGGTGATCGCCCAGTTGATGCGAGAGCTCGATATTGTAGGCGTGGAAATCGGTGTCGTGCCGGTTGTCGGGGCCCGCCCAGTCCTCGCCGTCCGGATAGACGCTGTAGGGAATCGTGGTGAGCGGATAGCGCAGGGGATTCTGCGGGTCGATGCCGGTGGCGACGGTGGCGCCGGTGAGGATCGCGGAGTTGCGGTAGGTCGTGGTGGCGGTTGACTGCATGTCGTAGAGCGTGCCGCCGAGATCGAAATAAGCGTGGGTGTTGCCCGGGGCGGCGATGCGGCGCATGCCGATGCCGTTGACCTGGACGCCGGGGTTGAGGGGATCGGCATCGGCGGCGTTGGTGCCGGAGCCGCGGACGTAGGCCTTGATGGCGTCGTTGAGATGGAGCACGCCCTGGTTGTTGCGCTGGTGGCCGCCCTCGTAGTTCACGTCGAGGCGGGTGCGCCGATGCTTGAAAGGTTCCCAGCGCAGAGCGCCGGCGAAGCCGCGGAAATTTTTCTCGGTGCGTTGGCGGAACTGCTCGACCTCGGAGTTGAGGGCGTTGAAGCGCAGGCCGAGGCGCGGGAGCAAGGGCTGGTTGAGATCAACCGAGTAGCGCTGCGTGCCGAAAGAATCCATGCGCACCGTCGCGGAGGCGCTGCGGCGGAAGGTGGCGCGCTTCGTCGAGACGTTGACGATGCCGGTGGGATCGACGTCACCGTAGGCGAGGCCGCCGGGGCCGCGGGCGAACTCGATGCGCTCGGTGTTGTAGGTGTCGGCGGGCAAAAACCACGGAAAGCCGTCGCGCAATTGTCGGATCGACGGGATGCCGCGGAAGCTAATCTGGTTGCCGGAGCGGGTGTTGACGGGGGCGCCGATGGAGCCCTGGTCGTTGTAAATGTTTTCGGCCCCGACCGCGAACTCGACGGCGCCGAAGAAATCGTTGAGGGCGAGATCGCTCAGGAGATCGGCGGTGAAGACGGAGATGGAGTTGGGGAGATTGGCGAGTTTCTCGTTGGTGCGCGTGCCGGCGAGGGCGGAGGAGGCGGCATAGCCCTTGTCGTCGGCGGAGTTGACCTCAAAAGGGGACAGGACGACGGCCTCGTCCTGGTTGGCGGCGGCCGAGCGAGGCGGCGGCGCGGCGGGGACGGTCTGGGCGGCGAGGGACGCGGCAAACGTGAGCGCGAGGGCGAAAGTGACGGAGCGAGCGAGAAGGCGGGAGGCCGAGAAAGGGAGACAGGGCGAAGCAGGCATGACGTGGGGAGGGGACGTGAGCGGGGAGAACGGACGACGGGCGAGTGAGACGATCCCGGAGAACATCGGCATGCGGGCACTTGCGGGCGGGGTGGATTCGGAGGGGCCGCGCACCGGCAAAACCG
>CAJAYO010000966.1 GCA_903948415.1 uncultured Opitutia bacterium
CCGCGCCCGCCACCTTCACGGGCGCGCTCACCACCCGGTACGCGAGGCAGCCCGCCAACGGCGCGCACCCCGCCACCACGAGGCACGCCACCCCGACCGCGCGCACCCGGCCTGACGGCACGCGGCTCACTTTTTCACCGCGAAGATCTCGCCGAAAAAATCCTGCATGTGCCCCCACGAACGCCGGTCGGCCGCCGCGTGGTAGCCGACCCCGCCCACGAGCCCCGCCGCCTGCGCGATCGCGTCCGCCTGCGGATTCGTGAACGCATGGATCGCCCCCGCGTAGCTCACGAACTGGTAGTCAAATTTTCCGTCGTTCAGCGCCTTCGTGAAGGCCGCGAGCTCCTCCGCCTTGATGAACGGATCCACCGCCCCGTGGCACACCAGAAATTTCGCGCGGTTCGCCGCCGCCGCCGCGGCCGACGCCGGAATGAGGCTGCCGTGAAAACTCACGATGCCCGCCAGCGGCGCCCCGCTGTAGGCGAGCGCCTGCGCCGTCGCCCCGCCGAAACAATACCCGATCGCCGCCACGCGCGCCGCGTCGACCAGCCCCGTTTTCACGAGCTGATCCAGCCCCGCCCGCGCGCGCTCGGCCATCAGCGGCTGGCCATAGAACCGGCCCGCCAGCTCGCCCGCCTGCTTCGGATCGTCCGTCACCACCTTCGCCCCATACATGTCGGCGGCGAAGGCCACATAGCCGAGCTTGGCCAACTGCTCCGCGCGGCTCTTCGGATAATCCGTCAGGCCCCACCATTCCGGCAACACGAGCACGCCCGGCGCCTTCGCCGCGGCGGACACCTGCGCGTCGTCGTAGGCGAGGTAGCCCTCGAGCGTTACGCCGGCGTGGTCATACGCGACGGGCCGGGTGACAATTTTCGCCCCGACGCCGGACGCGGCCGCGAGCAGCCAAAGCGACAGGAGGATTTTTTGCATGGTCATGCGCCCACGCTGGGCGCCGCCGCGCTTTCGTCAAACGTGCGCCGCGGCCCGCCGCCTCACGCCAGCGTGCCGCTCGTGATGTAGTTGCGCAGGTGCTCGGCCTCGGCGCGGTTCGCATCGGCGATCCACCGCGTGATGTCGCCGATGGAAATCACGCCGCGGATCGCGCCGTCCTGCAGCACCGGCAGATGGCGGCAGCGCTTCTCCGTGAAAATAGTCATCGTCTGTTCGACCGTCGCGTCCGGCGCGATCGTGATGACGCCCGGACTCATCACGTCGGCGACGAGCGCGTTCTTCGGGTCGAGGCCGGCGCCGACGACCCGGCGGAGCACATCGCGCTCGGTGAAGATGCCGACGAGGCGCGGGCCGTCGAGGACGACGATGGCGCCGATGCGGTGACGGTTCATTTCTGCGACAGCTTCATAGACGCTGAGCGTGGGCGCGACGGAATGCACGGCGGAGCCCTTGCGCTCCAGCAGGGCGGAGATCGGAGTGTTCATGGTTTTTTGGGAAAACAGCTGCGACAAACAAAGCTCACGTGCGCTGTTTAGGGTGCCCCGACCATGCCCGCTCGCCGCCCGGCCGCAATCGCAAAGGCGCCTCTCCGGACACGCCTGGTTTTTTTTCCGCCCGCCCGCCGGCGGCGGCGCTTCGCCCGGCCCGGGCGCGCCGTGCCCTCGCCGGCCGCCGGCTTCGGAACGGGACCGCGCGGCGGTTTTCGTCCCGGGCGTTTCGCCTCATCGGCGGACCGCGCCCGTTTTCCCCTTGCGGATGCCGGCCGTTCGCCCGCATCAACGACCCTTTTTTCCCATGCACGCCCAAGTCCTTTCCCTCGACCTGATCAACCTCTACGGCGGCACGCAGGCGCGCGTCCAAACCACCGACGAAGCCGTCGAGAGCTACGCCGACGAAATGAACCAGGGCACCGTCTTCCCGCCCATCGACGTCTATTTCGACGGCGCGACCTACTGGCTCGCCGACGGTTTCCACCGCTACCTCGCCACCAAGCGCAACCAGCTCCCCACCATCCTCGCCAACGTCCAGCCCGGCGGCCGCAGCGATGCCCTCCGCCACGCCCTCGGGGCCAACGCCACCAACGGCGTCTGCCGCACCAACGCCGACAAACGCAACGCCGCCGAAATCGCCCTCGAAGAATGGCCCGACAAGGCCAACCCCGTCCTCGCCGAACTCTGCCGCGTATCCGTCGATCTGGTGCGCCGTTGCCGCAACGAAATGGCCCAGGCCGGCAAACTCGACCACCCCGAGACCGTCACCGGCCGCGACGGCAAAGAATATCCCGCGCAACTCCAACGCCAGCCCCGCGGCAAAACCGAAGGCCAGTCGAGCGACGCCTCCGCGGGCGGCGGCGGCGGCGGTTTTTCCAAGGGCAAATCCGACCCCGGCGCCGTCGGCGGCAGCACGATGGAACTCGAGCGCGAGGCCCGCGCCATGATCCGCAAGGGCGAGATCAACCCCTTCGAACTGCCCACCCTCCTCACCGCCAACGCCCTCGATTACTCGGAGACCGTGATCAATCTCCTCGGCACCATGAAACGCGACGACCCGCGCCGCAACGAGGGCCTCACCCGCATCAAACGCTGGGTCGACCGGGCCCTCGCCGGCGAAATCGAGGCGTTCGTTCCGGGCCCCGCCGACGCGGACGACGCCGAGCCCGCGCCGACCGCGTGAGCGGTCACGCCCGCACGGCCCAACGCAGTTTCGCCGAGGAACTGCGCGGATTGGCCCGCCGCTCCTCCGGGCCGGCGCGCACGACCTCGTCGTTCGTCCCGGTGTAAACCCCCGCGCCCACGCCGGCGCGAAACGCCCGCTTCACCCGCCGGTCCTCCCCGGAGTGAAACGTCAGAATCGCCACGCGTCCGCCCGGCTTCAGACAAGACGGCACGTTGCGCAGAAACAGATCGAGCACGCCGAACTCGTCGTTCACCGCGATCCGGATCGCCTGGAACACGCGGCGCACCGCGTCGTCGTCGGGCTCCGGATCGTGCCGCCGCTTGTGCGCCTGCAAAATCGCGCGGATCGCGTCCGCGAACTGCAGCGTGCGCGTGAACGGCGTGCGCGCCCGGCGCGCCACCAGCTCCCGCGCGAGCAACTCGGCCTGCGGCTCGTCGGCGTTTTCCGTGAGCGCCACCGACAGCTCGAGCGCCGACACCCGCGCGAGCCACTCCGCGGCGGACGGCGCGCGGTGCGGATTCAGCCGCAGATCGAGCGGTCCGTCCGTCTTGAACGTGAACCCGCGCGCCGGATCGTCGATCTGCATCGAGGAAACGCCGAGGTCGGCCAGGATCGCGTCCGCGCCGCCCACCCCGAGTTCCGCGAGGACCTTCGGCAGTCCGGCGAAATTCGAGCGCACCGCCGTGAACCCGTCCTCGCCCCACCCCGCCGCCCGCAACCGCGCCGTGGTTTTCGGATGCTCGACCGGATCGACATCGAGGCCGATGAGCCGGCCGCCCGGCGCGAGCTGCGGCAACATCTCCCGCGCGTGTCCGCCGAAACCCAGCGTGCAATCCACCGCCACCTCGCCCGGCTGCAGCGCGAGCACCGCCAGAATTTCGTCCACCATGATCGGCCGGTGGCTGCCCGCGGGCGTCTTGCCCGACGCGATCACCTTCGCCACGTCGGCGGCATAACGCGCGGGATCGTGCTCCTTGTATTTGTCCTCGAAGCGCCGCGGGTTCTTGCCCGCGTAGCGCGGACGCCGCCGGTGCGGCACAGGTTCATTCGCGGGCGGCGTGGGTGCGGAGTCGGGCATGGATGAAGTTATCCGCCGCATGAAACCGCTTTCAGCCCGAAAGACCACCCGAGATAAACCGGGCCGCGCGCCCTCACCCGTCCCCCCGGGTTTCCGTTCCCTCACTTCCCCGTGAACCACGGCTTCGCCAGCGGATCGGTCGTGCAGAAATCCAACAGCAACCCGGCGACTTTCTGCCGCCCGGCCGCGCTCGGGTGCACGCCGTCGTCGCCGAAATCGCCGCGCTCCCACACGAGCGCATCGAGCTTTCGCCCCCGCAGGCCGTCGGCCCAGAGATACGGCCCCCAGAGGAGCAAGGGCGCTTTCGCGGGCGCGAGTGCCGCGTCGCCTTGCAGCTGTCGCGCGATGAGCCAGCGCACCGCAAACGCGCCCTCAAACGCATACGGCTCGGGATTGAGCCCGCCCACCGCGTAGCCGCCGTAGGTGCGGCTGCCGAGATAAGCGATGCGCAGGTTGGGAAACAGCGCGCGCGCCTGCTGCAGCACGGCGAGGGTGTCGCGCTCCAGCTTCCGCCCATGCTCCTGCAGCGAGCCCGCCGGCGCCACGTTCGCGAGTTTGATCCACGCGACCTGCACTTGCAGCGGAGAAACCTGCGCCGCCGCGAGCCGGCGCTTCGCCTCTGCCCACGGCCGCCCGTCCACCGGCACCCACTGCGCCATCGCCTGTCCGCCCTGCGCGCAATCCACAATCGTCACGCGCGGTGACTTCAACGGCGAGGCATCGGCGAGCTGTTTGAAGCGGGCAAACTCCTGCGTCGCATTCGACATGCTGATCGCCACGAACCCAATCGTCCCGTCCTCCGCCGCCTCACCGGCCGCCGTGAGCGGACGGATTTTCGCCAGCTGTTCCACCGCCGCGCGCCGGTGCGGCTCGGGCGGCGTGTTGTGCCCGCCGCCGTAAAGCCCGCCGTCCTCGCCCGCGTAACGCTCGGTCGCCCCGAGGTCGGTGAGCGGGGTGAGGCGCTCCGGGGCCGGGCGCTGGTTCGAGGGTCGCGCCCCACCGCCCCCGCCGGCGTTGCGCGCGGCGACCGCCCGGGCCAGGTAGGCTTTTTCGTCGGCCGACAGCGTCGCCCCGCCCCGCTGGCGCTCCATGAGCTGGCGGGCGCGGTTGAAATCGACGGGGTCGTTGCCCGCCTGGGCCCAGAGCGACCCGCCGCCCACGCACAAGAGCAAGGCGAGCCAGAGAGAATTTTTCATGGCGCGGGAGATCGGACGTTGGGCCGACGGGGCGCCGCCAACGCATAGCGCTCCGCCCGCGTTGCGCAACGGCCTTTCGCCGCCGGACGCCCCGCACCGGCCTTTACACCGGCTTAACACAAATGGGCTTCCCCGCCTCCCCGAGGCGTGCGTGATGCTGTGCGCTTTGGACGGCCAAAGCCGAATCCGCGCCCATGCCCCCGCCCGTTTCAGCACCCTCGACACGCTCGCGGAAAATCGTTCGCCCCGGTTTGACGTCGGCCCGGCGCGGACTCGTCGCCGCCCTCCTCCTGCTCGGTGTCCGGGCCGACCTGCGCGCCCAGAGCCCAGCCGTGCCGGTGCTGCCGGCCCCGCTCGCCAACTATACCTCCGTCCTGCCGCCGCACTTTCTGAACCCCGCCGTCGTGCAGCAGGACAACACCCCCGCGGACAACCCGATCACCGACGCGGGCGCGACCCTGGGCCGGGTGCTGTTCTACGACAAACGCCTCTCCGCCAATCAAACCGTTTCCTGCAGTTCGTGCCACCGCCCGGACAGCGGCTTCAGCGATCCGCGCCGGTTCAGCGTCGGTCTGGACGGCGGCCTCACGGACCGCAATTCGATGGGCCTCACCAATGCCCGCTGGTATCAACGCCGCACGTTCTTCTGGGATGAACGCGCCGCCACGCTGGAGGTCCAGGTGCTCCAACCCATCCAAAACACCGTCGAGATGGACCTGTCGTTGCCGACGCTGGTCAGCCGGCTCGGCGGCGAGGCGTTCTACGCGGATCTGTTCACCGCCGCCTTCGGCTCGCCGACGGTCACCACCGACCGGATCAGCCGCGCTCTCGCGCAATTCGTCCGCGCCCTGGCTTCGACGCGCACCAAATACGATGCCGGCGTGGGCGTGAATTTCAGCAATTTCACCGCGGAGGAAAACCTCGGCCGGCGCCTGTTCCACGGGGAAATCGGCGCGGCGACGTGCGCGCAGTGCCACGGGACCGACAACTTTTCCTCCGGCCCGCGGATCAATAACAACGGGCTGGAAAACCCCTACGTGGACAAGGGCGTTGGGGCGGTTTCCGGGCGCGCCCTTGATGAGGGATTGTTTAAGGTGCCCTCGTTGCGCAACGCCGCCCTGACGGCCCCCTACATGCACGACGGCCGCTTTGCCACGCTCGAGGAGGTGGTGGAGTTCTACAATTCGGGCGTCGTCGCCCACCCGAACCTCTCGCCGCCGCTGCGCGCGCGCCCGCCGGCCCAAGGCCCCTTGCGCCTCAACCTCACCGCGGCCGAAAAGGCCGCCTTGGTCGCGTTCATGAAGACACTCACCGACACCGCGCTGGCCGCCGATGCGCGCTTTGCCGATCCGTTCCCCCAGACCGCTTTTCACGACGCCGATCTGAATCGCGACAGCCGGATCAGCCTCGCCGAGCTGACCCGGATGATCGAGCTGTTCAACACCCGCTTCGGCTCGGTCCGGACGGGCAGCTACGCGGTCGCCGCCGAGGCCACCGAGGACGGTTTCGCCGTCGATCGCGGCCGCGCCTCCGACCGCCTGGCCAGGCTCGCGCGCTATCACGCGGCCGATTCCGACCGGAACGGAAAGATCGGCCTGCCCGAGCTCACGCGGGTCATGGAGTTCTACCATTCCCGCGCCGGCACGATCCGCACCGGCGCCTACCATGCCGCCGCGGGCACCGACGACGGCTTCGCCCCGGGGCCGTGATCTCTGCCGCGCCCGGCCGCCTACCCCGCCGTCAGCTCCGCCCCGACGCCCCGGGCCGTTTCGATGTGTAGAGGTCGGCGTCGGCCGCCGCTACGATCGCCGCCACGGTGTCGGCGTTGTCCGGCCAGGCCGCCACGCCGACACTGATCCCGACCTCAACGCCCAACGGTTTGGTCGCGAGCGAACACGGCGTGGCCGCCACCAACGCCCGCAGGCGGGCCGCGACCGCCTGGGCGCTCTTCCGATCCGTCTCGACGAGGAGCAGGGCAAATTCGTCGCCGCCGTATCGGCCCAAACAATCGACCTGCCGGATTTGGCCCACCAGCAGCCGCGCCACATGGCGCAACGCTTCGTCCCCGGCGGGATGGCCATGGGTGTCGTTGATGACTTTGAAGCGGTCGAGATCCAACATGATCAGCGCGAGCGGCCGCTTGAACCGGACACCTCGCTGCCATTCCTCCAGCAAACGGCGGTCGAACTCCCGGCGGTTCGGAATGCCCGTCAACTCATCGTGCGCGGCCTGCTCCCGCAACCGCTTCAGGACCGCGGCCATTTTCAGCGCATAGCGCACCGCCCGCTCCAGCATCCGGGCGGTCAGATCGATCTTCTCCAGGAAATCGACCGCGCCCCCTTCCATCGCGGCCAGATCGGTCTCCTCGTTGCTGTCGCCCGTAAGCAAAATGACGGGGGTCGGGCAGCGCTGGACCTTGGCCTCCCGCAGCAGCTGCAGTCCGTTGCGCTCGCCCAGATTATAGTCCAGCAGGCAGAGCGCATAGTCGCCGGTCAACAGGCTCCGCAACCCGCCCGCATAGTCGGGCCGATGCTCCACCACAAAGCGCTCGCGGCGAAAGGCGCCGACCATGAATCCGACCAACTCCGCCGTCGTGGCATCGTCGTCGATTAAGAGGATCTTGCGGGAAGGAGGCATAACTATAGGCCCCCTATGACGAACGCTCGGCGAGCTTTGGTCAACAGTTACCCCGGTCAAACCCCCGGCCCCCTCGGCCGGACCGCAACCTCGATGCCCACGACCGTGATCGTCCGGTCGCCCCCGTTTTCGACGGTGATTTCGTTCCACCCTTCCCGCACGAGCGAGCCGGGAAAAATGATGTTATAACCGCGGTTCGCCGCCGCGTGGTGCGTAAAGGCGCCGCAGGGAAACAGCAGCCGGTCCGACGCCGTGCGCTCACGCCGCGGCCAGCCGCCATTGAACGC
This sequence comes from uncultured Opitutia bacterium, assembly GCA_903948415.1. Taxonomy (GTDB): domain Bacteria; phylum Verrucomicrobiota; class Verrucomicrobiia; order Opitutales; family Opitutaceae; genus GAS368. The sequence continues at coordinate 7,830 of CAJAYO010000966.1, forward strand.
CACCGGCAGCTCGCCCACCGCGTCCTCCGCCTTGAGCACGATTTGGATCACCAGCTCCAGCCCGCCGTCGGCCGGCTCCGCGCACATCGGCAACGTAAACGCTTTGATCCATCCGCGCTCCAGCACGACCGGAAGCTGCGGCACGCGCTCGAACGGAATCTGCACAAACGGGCTGCCCTGGTCGGAGAACGTATAGTGCTTCGGCTTCCCCCGCAGCGCTTCCAGCCGGTGGAGGTCGCGCAGCGTCGTGTAATCCGAAATCACGCCGGGGATCTTCGCCTGGTCCGTACAGGGAAAATTATAGCATTCGATCCCGTCCGCCCCGAGCGCGAGTTTGCCCGCCGCGTTGCCGCGCATCAGTTCGTGGCTCGCCGATATATAGCGCATGTCGCGCGTGAGCGGGATCGCCGGCGCCGCCGCCGCCATCCGGTTCACCCCGTCCTCGATCACGCCGTAAATCGCCACGCGTTCGCCCACCTGCCGGCGCAGCTCGTCGTGCGGCATGTCCCACGACGTCCGCCAAAAATTCGACGGACAGATGAAATCGAGCGTGCCCTCGCGGCAGAGCGTCACGACATCGATCCCGATCGACTTGAGCGCGTCCAGCCGCCCCGGCATCCGGAACCCCAGCGGAAAGGGCCGCCCCGTCTGGCGCGCGCGCCGCTCGGTGAGCGCCCGGACTTCGCGAAACCACCCGTTCATCATCGCCACCGTCTCCGGCGTGGCGTTCGGCTCGCAACAGAGCGGGTTGCGCCACCAGTCCAGCTCCAGCCCCTCGTAGTCGTACTCCTCCACGACCTCCTTGATCTGAGTCAACATGAAGTCGCGCACTTCGCGCCGCGCGTAGTTCAGCCCTTCCCGATAATCCGGAATCCACATCGTCGGCGAATACGCGCTGTGCTGCAGCCGCATCTCTTTTTTGCGCAGGAGCGGCGCGTTGAAATAGCTGCCTTCGAAATTTCTCTGCCCATGCATGTCGTTCATGCGGATGCTCACCCACGGCGAGATCCCCCGTTGCCGACACGCCTTCGCCGCCTCGGCCAGCCAATCGACCCCCGCGTCGAGGAGATCCTGATAGCGGTTCATAAACGCCATCGACTCGTCGATAAACTTCTCCACCGCCGCCGGCTCGGTCGCCCCGGCACAAATCGCATGGCCGCGGAAAAACTCCCGGTCGCCGCGCTTGTAGCCGTCGAGAATCGTCGGGACCGCCTTGCTCGGATACCACGCCGTCGAGGCATTGGCGTTCACAAGAAACGTATCGACGCCGTTGTCCGCCAACACGTCCACATAGCGGTAAATCGCCTTCGCCGTGTAGGGCCCGCTCTCCGGGTGCCAGATCTCCGGATTATAGAAAAACGTGCACGTATCGCCGTTGAACAGATTGCGATGCCGCGCCGTGACCGCGTTGCCCTTCGCCCGCCCGGGAGCGTCCGCCTTCGCCGTCGCGGCCGCGCGGGCCGGTCCGTCCGCGCCCGCCATCAGGCCGGGCAAACCGGTCGCCGCAGTGGCGCCGACCGCGGTCGCGCGCAGGAATTCTCGCCGGGTTTTCATGGGGAATAATTGGTTCGCTCCAGCCTTAGACCGGGACCGATGCCGTTGGCGAGGAGGATGACGCGGCGAAACCGTTTGCCGCGTCCCGGGCGATGCACGATAGCTGGGCATGCACGCCTCCGTCGCCCGCTCCGCCAAGATCGCCCGCCCGCGGCGCCCTACCGACTCCCGGTGGATCACCGCCGGCCAATCCGCGATCCACGGCCGCGGGGTCTATGCCCGCGAACCCATTCCCGACGGCACGCCGGTGATCGAATACACGGGCGAACGCATCACCAAGGCGGAGGCCGCCCGGCGTGAGACCCAGCGCCTCGCCCGCCAGCGCCGCGGCGGCGACGACTCCGTCTATATTTTCAATCTCACCAACCGCCACGACCTCGACGGCCGCACCCGCCGCAACGTCGCGCGCCTCATCAACCACTCGTGCGCCCCGAACTGCCGCATCGAGGTGGTCCGCGGCCGCGTGTGGATCACCGCCCGGCGCGACATCCCCGCCGGCGCCGAACTCACCTTCGACTACGGCTTCGCCTTCCCCGACTGGGCGCTCCATCCGTGCCGCTGCGGCAGCCCCCGCTGCCCCGGCTTCATCGTCGCCAGCGCCCAACGCTGGCGCCTGCGCCGCATCCCCCGCGCCGAGCGCACGCGGCGCGCGGCCCTCGGCCGAGCCCGCTAACGCGTTGCCCCGGCTCATCGGCACACCGCCCCTAACCGGAATATTTCACCCTCCACCTGACCAAACTTATTTCACGGAGGGCACGGAGCCCAGCCCACAGAGCCCACAGAGCCGACACGGGGTTTGGCTCCGTGACCTCGCTTCTGAACTCTGTGGGCTCTGTGCCACAAAATTTGTCGAGGAAAGGGTGATGGATGCGGGCTAAGACGATCGGCGCGGCGCGGAACCGGGCGCTCATCCCTCGGTCGGTGCTCAGGCGGCTATCCCGGAAATTTTCCGAACGCCGCCCGCGATCCCGCCACGCCCGACCATGAAAACGAATCCACCCTCCCGCGACGCCATCGCCCGGCGCGCCTATGAAATCTGGACCTCGAACGGCCAGCCCCACGGCTACGACATCGGCCATTGGCTGGAGGCCGAACATCAGCTGGCCGCCGCCGCGGCCGACCCCACGACCGGCGACGCGCCGCCTCGCGAACCGGTCACCGGCCAAGCCGCCGCCGAACCCGCCCACGCCACCGGCGCGGCCGGGCCGAGCCCCGACGCCCTCGCCGCGCAGGCCGCATCCCAAAAGCAGGCCGCCCGCGCGCCCCAACAGCTGCACGGGAAAAACGCCCCGAAACCCGCGCCCCCCGAATCGGGCAAGCCGCTGTGGGACCAACCGCACTCGTCCTGACCCCATGACTAGGACGGTCGGCACGACACCGTCGCCGGTCTACGCGAACAGCTCGCGCACGGCTTTCCCCTTGCCGTCGCTCGTCACGTAAAACGGCCGCTTCTTCACGTCGTAACCGTGGTTGGGCGGTATGCCCATCGCGCGGTAGATCGTCGCGTGCAGGTCGGAAATCGTCACCGGGTCCTTGATCGTCCGGCACGGCCGCTCGTCCGCCGTGATGCCGTGCACGTGACCGCGTTTCATGCCGCCGCCGAACAGC
>CAJAYO010000967.1 GCA_903948415.1 uncultured Opitutia bacterium
CGGCGCTTCAGCTCCTCCGGCTCGTTTTGAACGATGAAGATCGGCTCCGGCGCTTTCGCGGCGCCCGCGGGCTCGACGTCCTTGAGCACGATGAAGTATTGGCCGCTTCGGCTGAGGTCGTAGCCTCTGACTCAGGCAAGGTCGACAGGCAGCGTCTCGTTCGGCGATCGGACATTGTTGTGGCACTGGGATACGTCCTGCAGCGCATAGCCTCTTTCGGTCGCGGTTGGGCTGGAGTAGCGAAGAGAGTTTTGCGCGCCGGGCTCGTTCAGCGCCCATTTTACCCCCCCTTGATTTCAAGAATCTTTCTGCATCGTGTTCACGAGATGGTCGCCCTGTGGGCTGTCGCAGCGGCCGGTTTCGTGGCCGAGGCTTCCGCGCCGTTTACGCCGCAGCTCCTCTCGCCCCCGCCGTACTATCCGCGCGATGAGGCGACGCTCGCGCAGGGTCGGACGTTGTTTGCTCAGCTCTGCGCCGGATGCCACGTGCTGGACCGCGATGGCCTCGGTTCGCCGCTCGGCGGAGTCACGCGCGTGCTCACGCAAGTGGAGCTCCTGCGGCACACCCACAATCCGGTCGCCGTCATCAAGTCGGGAAACCGTCGCGCGAACGCGTTGTTTCGCCGCTACCAGGTCGCAATGCCGTCGTTTGATTTTTTGCCGGAAGAACAGCTCGTCGGAATTCTGGCCCCCATCGAGAGCGAGACGGAGAACTTCAAGCTCACGCCCTTCGCCGTCGATCTCACGCCGCCGATCGAAAAGAGGTCGGGCTGATTCCGGCCGGGGAAAAATCTTCGCTCGTGATCGAGTTGGACGACTGGGCGCAAATCCCGCACACGCCGAATCGCCGGCCCGACAAGGGCATCGCCACGTTGCGTGATCTACCGCGTGACCGAAGGTCGCGTCAAAATCCATCAGGAGGTGAAGGCCGCAGCGGACAACACCGCGCCGATGTTCTTTTCCATCGGCAATCCCCTCGGCTTGGCCGTGCCGCTCCTCGCAGGTTCCTCGGCCGAGGCCGTCACCATCGCGAGCCCGTCCCGCTTCGAATATTTGCGCGGGACGAACGGCGCCCCCGCTGGTACGATGCGGGAGCGAAGGTTTCCTCTTTCGACTCCACTCGACCATTTGCAGTTCATGCCGGCGATGTCGGTCGGCTCCTACGACAGTGATCCCTGGCTTCGTCTGACCGATGCGAGCGGGCTCGGGGTGAAGGTGACGCACCACGCGCAATCCGCGCCGGTGCCGCCCTTCGTCCAATTCAATCTCTACGGCGGCACGGCCGAGGGTTTTTTCTGCCCCGAGCCCTTCGTTGGCCTGCACAATTCACGCAACACCCAGACCGGGCAGATCGACCTCGCGCCGGGAAGAAGTTGGACGTGGCTGATCCGCGTCGAACCCGAACGGGCGCCGCGCCAATAGCGCAAGCCACCGCGGGTCGCCGGGGAGGCCAGGGATTCCCCTCGGCCAGGCTGTCCGGAAAATGTCCGGGCCCGGACGCTCAAGGTGCCGTCGACCCCGGCGGCAGCGGGCGGATTTACCGGCCCCACCGGCCTCAATAGAAAACGGTGCGGTCGAGGCTGCGGTATTGGATGGCTTCGAGCAGGTGAGGGGCCTCGATTTTTTCGGCGGCGGCGAGATCGGCGATGGTGCGGGCGACTTTCAGGATGCGATCATAGGCGCGGGCGGAAAGGCTGAGTTGCTCCATCGCCTGCTGCAGCAGGTCGCCGAGGGTGGCGTCGATGGCGCAATGTTTGCGGATATGCGCGTTCGTCATGCGGGCGTTGGCGGTGACCTTTGTGCCGGTAAATCGCTGCTGTTGCCGTAACCGGGCTGCTTGGACGCGGTCGCGCAGCGGGGCGGAAGGTTCGCCCAGTTTTTCATTGCGCAGCTCGGCCAGGGAGAGGGCCGGGGCTTCGACATGGATATCGATGCGGTCGAGCAAGGGGCCGCTGATCCGCGCCCGGTAACGCTGAATTTCGCCCGGGGAGCACCGACATTCGTGGCGAGGATCCCCCAGGTACCCGCATTTGCACGGGTTCATGGCCGCCACGAGCATGAAGGCGCAGGGCAGGGTGACTTTGCCGGCGCTGCGCGAGATGGTGACGTCGCCGTCCTCGAGCGGCTGGCGGAGGACCTCGAGCGCCGAGCGTTTGAATTCGGGCAACTCGTCGAGGAAGAGCACGCCGTGGTGGGCGAGGGAAATTTCGCCCGGTCCGGGAATCGTGCCACCGCCGAGGAGGGCCACGTCGGACACGGTGTGGTGCGGCGAGCGAAAAGGGCGGGCGCCCCACGTCATCTCGCCGCTGATCGTGCGCCCCGCGGCGGAGTGGATGCTCAGAATTTCCAGATGCTCTTCGAGGGTGGGGGCGGGCATCACGGTCGGGATGCGTTTCGCGACCATCGATTTGCCCGAGCCGGGCGGTCCGATCATCAGCACGTTGTGGGAACCGGCGACGGCGACTTCGATGGCTCGGCGCAGGGCGTGCTGCCCCTTGATCTCGGCGAAATCCGCGGCCCCGTCAGTCACGGGCGTGCTGGCGCGTTGGCGGGCGGCCTGGGGGTCGAGGGGCGTCAACGGTTTTTCGCCGCTGAGAAACCGGGCGGCCTGATCGAGCGATTGGACCGCGTAAACGTCGACGCCTTCGACGAGCGCGGCCTCCTCGGCGGAGACCGACGGGAGCAGCAGGCCGCGTTTGCCGAGGGACCGGGCGAGGCGCGCCATCGCGAGCGCGCCGCGTACCGGGCGCGTGGCGCCGGAAAGACTGAGTTCGCCGGCGATCAGCCAGTCGGCGAGGTGCGCCGATTTGAGTTGGCCGGTGGCGGCGAGGATGCCGAGCGCGATGGGCAGATCGTAGAACGGGCCCTCCTTGCGCAGATTGCCGGGCGCGAGATTGATCGTGGTGCGGGTGCGGGGCGGGTGGAAGCCGCTGTTGTTGAGCGCGGTGAAAACGCGGTCGCTCGATTCCTTCACCGCGGTGTCGGCCAGGCCGACGAGATACCATTTGGGTTCGCCGGCTTCCCCGGCGTTGACCTCGACATGCACCAAATCGGCGTCGATCCCTTGCAGAGCGGCGGACGTTATCGTCGCGAGCATGGCCGAGGACTTTGCCGGAGCCGGCCCACGGTGCGAGTTACTTTTTCTTGGCCTGGCGGGCGAGCTTGGCGGCGTTCCGCCGTTTGATGATACCGATGTTTTTTTCGACCGCCTCAAGATAGAGATTGGGCCCGTGGGGGAAGGGGCGGGCGAGGAAGCGGTAGCCGGCCTGAAAATCGTTCTCCAGTTTTGGCTGCACAAACTTTTTCCAAAACATCGGGGTGCGCTCCGCGACCTCCGACACTGACTTGAAGGCGCGACGGGAGGGCGGCAGGTGAATGAAGTCGTCGGATTCCTTGAACTCGTGGAACAAGATTTCGAGTTCGTCGGGATAGTCGGCGGCCGCCATCTGGCCGAGATAGTCGGCGGTGGCAAGAGCGCAGCCGAGGATGCGTTCGAAGGGTTCCCGGAATTTGAGCCCGCTGATTTCCTTGGTCTGACCGGTGCAGTTGATGGCGCCCAGCACGGCCTCCACCTCGTAATCGTTGGCCCCCAGCGAAGGTAAATAGGAGGCGGCGAAGGAACAGCTGCGCAGGACGTGGCAGAAGGTGTATTTTGCGCCCGTGCCCACGGTGTCGGAGCGGAGCTTCAGGTAGCCGGCGTCGTGGAGCAGGACGGCTGACACCCCGAGTTCGAACTGGCGGGCGTTAAGGCGGGGTTCGACTCCGGCGATGTGCCGGCCTTCAAGAAGCAGCACCATGCATACGGTGGCCTGCAACGTATGCTCGAGGTCGTGGTAGCGGAGATCCACAGCGGCATAATCGGGATGCTTTCCGGAGAACAGGATCGCCACATCCTTGAAAATTGTATCGAGCCAAACGAGACTTGCTCCCGGATACATGGCGGCGAATTTCCTTTCAACAAATGCGGTGACCGCGGTGGCGCTCGTGGTGTCAACAGGAGGAAACATGGACGGGGCGTGGCGAATATTTTGTGAAAGGCGGACCGCCTGTCGGTGTCGGAGCGTTGGATTCGGCGGCGATTAAGAATTTGCCGAGGGGCGGAGCAAGTTTAAAGCTGGGATCCTTTCTCTATAATATGATCGCGGGAATTACGGGCGGGATCGGTTGCGGCAAATCAACGGTGGGTCGACTCTTCGCACAACGGGGTTTCCGCCGCCTCGATTCGGACGCGCTGGTGCGCGACCGGGTGCTGACTGCGCCCGAGGTGGTCGCGGCGCTGCGCGGGCGTTACGGCGCCGGAGTGCTGCGCCCGGACGGGACGGTGGACCGGGTGGCGCTGGCGGAACGGGTGTTCTCCGACGACAATGAGCGGCAGTGGCTGGAAGCCACGACTCATCCGCGGGTGTTCGCCCTCTGGCGAGAAGCATTTGCCGCCCGGCCGGCGGAGCGGTGGGTGGTGGAGGTCCCGCTGTTGTTCGAGAAAGCGTTGGAGAATTGGTTTGATTTCACCGTATGCGTCGCGTGTGCTCCCGGACAGC
>CAJAYO010000968.1 GCA_903948415.1 uncultured Opitutia bacterium
CGCGTGGTGACGCAGGCGGTGATGGTGCGGGGGGCGGCCCGGCTTTCGGCCGAGTGGCGCCAAGCGGGGTGTCCTTCCCGGGGGGCTCGCGACCCTTTTTCGTCTGGGCGCCCTGCCTCACGCCAGGAGTCGATTCAAATTTCCAGTACGTCGGCCGCCGGAAACGGCCTGGGTGGCGCCTGAGGCGTGGGGCTCGTCTCCGCTGGCGGGCTCCCGCTGCGAAAGGCGCCCAAAGTCGCAAGGCCACGCGGGTCGTCGTCTCCGGGACTTGCCCGACGGCGCGGGGATTACGCGCTCGCCGGGCCTGGGCCGCCGGCCCCCGACGCATCGGCTCCCCCGGTCTTGGCCGGGCTGCTGCGCGCCGGGCCGGCGTGCGCCCGATATATCGCAGAATCCACGATAGCCGGATCAAGGTTCACCCGATTGTAAGGTCGGGAATCGGACGATATAACTTATCGTATATGAGGCCGAGCAGCGTGCGTTCACGTGATGAAAAAACCCTGCGGCTTTCGGCGGGAACCGTGATCGCACAGCCGTCCCGCAGGTTTTTCCGGCCCCCACGGGCGGTCGAAGGGCCTGCCCCATCCGCGTGGCACCGCCCAGGTCTCCGGCTGGCCGTCCGGCATCGGCCGCCGCACGGGGTCGCGTTTCCCAGCCACCCGCGGGCGGGCGGTGAGCGCGGCGATGACGCCGTTGCCCCCATGGGCGTCGGGGGTCTGGACCGGAGCCAACGGGTGCACGCAGCGGCAGAACACCACGCTGGGCCGCCACCTTTTCCGCGCTGCTCCCGTTTCGCAGCCCGCGGGCCCGCTGGTCGTGGTCCGTCGGTCCTTAGCCAGTCTGCCTCCTCGGCGTCGTTTCAATTTGTGTGACCTCCCGCGTTGATCACGGATTTCCCCAGATCTCGTCGCACCGCCAGCTTCACGATGGTCGAAGTGTTGATGGCGTCGGTTATCTTGCTCGTGGGTTTCATCGGTCTGATGGAGGCGGTCACGGTGTCCGCCAACACCATGGATCATGCCCGACGGCAGACCCTCGCCACCCAGATCCTCAGCCACGAGATCAAGAAGCTGTATCTCTCCCCGTGGTCGAACGGCAGCACCGGCATCAACGACCTGACCACGGCCAAGATCAGCCTCCCGGTCGACAGTCAGTTCGATCAGGCCAGGCTCGCCTTGGGCGACGACCTGAGCGGCACGGCAGTCGTGCGGTTTTCGCTCGCGCGCACCGTGACGAGCCCCGATCCGATCCCCGGTTTGCTCCGCGAGGTCAATTTTACCGTGACCTGGATCGTGAGGACGAGTCGTCGCAAAACCGATGGCACCCTGCTTTCGTTCACGTTTACCCGCACGAATTCGGCGTGGTATGGCAAAAACGGCCTGCACCTCAGCTACCGCTCGTCGTGAACATTCCCTTCCCCAGGCGGCGCGCCGGCTGCACCCTCAGCGAGCTGATGATCGGCGTCGGCCTGTCGATGATCGTCATGAACGCCGTGCTCGCCAGTTATGTCTTTGTGGCGCGCGCCTACACCCGGACGATCGCGTTCGGGTCGGCGAACCAGCCGACCTTGGAAGCCCAGGGTCGGCGGACCCTGGCGTCGTTCGCCCAGGACGTGCAGATGGCGTCGGCCCTCAGCAGCCCCACCGCGTCGGCGGTCACGCTCACGGTGCCCAGCAGCCTGGGGGGCACGAAGAATGTAACCTATTATTTCAACGGCACGGCCTCACCGGTGACGGTCAGCGGCTACGCCGTCCCGGCCATGTCGCTCGCGCGGATCGATGTCACCGCGGGCACAGGCCTGACATTACATAGCACGCTGCTGACGTGTGTGTTCACCTACTACGATTTATCGAACAATCCGTATACAACCTATGTTAACCATCTGCCGGGGATCAAACAGATGTCCGTGGCTTTCACCTCGCAGTCCGGCACCGCCACCACCGGCACGCTGACCTCCATCTACAAAGTCGCGTCCCCCCGGTTGGCGCTTCGCAACCGGGCCTTGCTCCCGTGATGCGGCCTCGCCAAAAAGCCGGCTCGGTCACCCTCGTCGCGCTGTCCTGCGTCACGGTTCTGGCCATGGCGGTGGCCAGTTTTCTCTCGGTCAGCAACCTCACCATGAAGCTCGGCCATCGCTCCTACGCGAAGGACGTGAGCTACCAACTGGCCGAGATGGGCCTCGAGCAGGCGCTGCGCGCGTTCAACGACAACGCGACGGCGGCGGCGGTCGCCAATGCGTTCAGCAGCTGGACGCTCGCCGGCATCACCGCCACCAAATCCCTCTCCATCGCCAGCAGTCGCTACGGCAACAGTGGCATCACCACGGCAATCAATATCCGCGTCGACCATTACCTGAGCACGCGAAAGACGACGCCGTGGAACGTGCTGACCACTTACGCCGTGAACGATTTCGTCTGGTATCAGGGCGTCTGGTATCTGTGCAAGGCCGCGCCCCCGAGCAAGGAAACCCCGGCCAACACCGCTTATTGGACCAGCGCCCCGGAATCCTGGAATCCCGCCGCCAACTACCGCGTCGGCAACATGGTCCTGTTCGGGGGCACCACCTACACCTGCAAGGTCGCCAACGTCAGCCAGGCTCCGCCCAACAGCACCTACTGGAACGTTCCTGCCGCCGTCCTGCCGAAGAGTGAGCTCACCGCCTACGTCGTGGACAACGTGATCTTTTCCGGCGGGATGCCCTACCGCTGTATTTCGGCGCACTCCAATCAGCTTCCGCCCAATCCGACGTACTGGCTCAGCGCCCCGGTGATTTACGCGGAGGGCGTCGCCGTGCTGCCCGACCGCCATGCGACCACCCTCAAGACCCAGTTGCGCGCGACCCTTGCGCCGGCCACGCTCTTTCCCAACGCCGCCGGCGCCACCACTTATACAAACCTGGCCTCCGGCGGCGTGGTGGACAGCTATAATTCGGTCACCGGTGCGTATAACGTGGGCGGCAATATCGGTTCGTCCGCCGTCTTAGCCGGGGAGAATCCGGCGGGCCTCGCCGTCTCCATCTTGACGGCCAGAGTCAATGGCTACGTGGCCGCCCCTTCGACGTCCTCGTCGCCCTTTCCCCCCAATTGGAACTATGCGACCGCCACGGCCATCGTCACGTCGACGCCCGCCCCCACGATTCCCTCCACCCGCATCGACCTGACGCGCGTCAGCCGGAGTCCGTATGTCCCGCAGTTCGACATCAGACCTGTGACCGCGCCCAACTCGTTGTCGAACCCGGCCGGCACCGTGACGCTTCCCCGAGCGGGCGACATCGTTTCCGCCGACGGAAAGTATTATTACGCGACCTCGGCCACGCTCGATATCAACTCCGGGGACATCCTGAACATCGATGGTCCGGTGGTCATCGACGTCCAGCCCAGCACGGCCCAATGGTGGATTCAGGGCTCGGGCAAAATCGTGATTGGCGCACCCACGGTTCCGATCAAGCCCACTGCTTCGCTCGAAATCCACGTATCC
>CAJAYO010000969.1 GCA_903948415.1 uncultured Opitutia bacterium
ACGTCAAGGTGTTCGACGCCCAGGGCCGTCCGTGGCGCTCCGCCGTCGAGGACTGGGCCGGCGCCCGGCAGCGCGTCGCCCGCGATCCCGCGTGGACCCAATGGCTGACGGTCGAACGCGCCGCCGTCGACGCGTGGATGGCGAAACACCGCGACCGCGTCGAATGGGTGGCGGGTTGGTCCCACGACGGCGTGAGTCCGAAAGACGGCTCGGCCCTCCGCTGGACCGAGCAGATTCCCGGCGAAGAGGTGCCGTTCCTCTCGACGCCCTCGGACCCGCACATCGCGATCACGCCCAAGCTCAAGGCGTGGTGGATCGTGCAGTTTCGCGGCAAGCACGTCGACACGATGACCCGCGCCGCCCGGCTCTGGCGCCTGACGGGCGACGAGCGTTACGCGGTCTGGGCCCTCGGCCAAATGGAGTTTTATTCGAGCAACTATCTGAAATGGGAACCGGTGAGAAAAGACCAGGGCGCCCGCCTGTTCTGGCAAACCCTCACCGAGGCCTCGAATCTCGTGAAGTTCACCGAGACGGTGCGCCTGCTCGGAGACCGCGTGCCCGCCGCCCAGCTCCGCGGGTGGCGCACGCAGTTCTTCGAACCCGAGGTCGTCGTGCTGAACAAGAATTTTCAGACCATTCACAACATCGCCACCTGGCAGCGCTGCGCCGTGGCCCAGGTCGCCCTGCTCTTCGGCGACGAAACCATGTGGCGCGAGGCGATCGACGGAAAATTCGGCCTGCGCCGCCAGATGGCCGAGGGCATCACGGGCGACTACCTCTGGTATGAACAGTCACTTGGCTACAACGGCTTCGTGGTGTCCGCCGTCAACACGCTCTTCACCGCCGCGGGGCTCTACGGCCGCGCCGCCGAACTCGCCGCCGAAATGGCCGTCGCCGAAAACCTGATGCTCTCGACGCTGTATCTGCGTTTCCCCAACGGCCAGTTGCCGAATCCGGCCGACAGCAAGGGCATTCCCACCGCGCCCCACCCCGCGACCTTCGCCGCCAACTACCGCGTGTTTCCCACCACCCTCGGTCTGGCCGAGGCCGCCGGCCGCCGCGACTGGGAGACCCTGCTCGACCCGCCCGCCGCCCCACCCCGCCCCTTCGTGCTGCCGGAGGTGACCAGCCACAGTTTCGAAACGTCGCGCATGGCGCTCCTGAAATCCGGCCCGTGGCAGGTTTTCCTCCACTACGGCCAGCTCACAAAATCCCACGCGCAATCCGAAGCGCTCAACTATTCGGCCTTCTTCGGCCGCACCGACATCACCCACGACTCCGGGGTCGTCGGCTACGGTTCGCCGCTCTACAAGGGCTATTACCAACGCGGCCTCAACCACAACGTCCCGCTGGTAAACGGCGAGGGACAGGATCCCATCGACCGCGGCGAGCTCCTCGCCTACTCCCCCACCCGCGTGGCCGCCGCGCAGCCGCGCTACCGCAAGGATGCCCGCGCCACCCGCACGCTCGCCCTCGCGGGCGACCGCCTGATCGACACCGCCACGGTCGCGACCACCGCCGCCACGCCGCAAACGCTCGGCCTGGCCCTCCACCTGCAGGGCCGGGTTCGCCTGCCGGAGACCTTCACCGCCGACGCCACCTTTGCCCGGGGCCGCCCCGGGGCGTTCGGCTACTGGCGCGACGCGCGCGTCGCAGCCTATCGCGACCGCGCCGAATTCGACGTCGTCTACGGCGACACCGTAATGCACGTGACGCTCGCGACCCCGGGCGACTTCCGCGTCTGGCACGCCTCGTCCCCCGACGTCCCCCCGAACCGCCGCGAGAGTTTTTACCTCGAGGTCGCCGCGCCGGCCACGAGCGCGACCTTCACGACGACCTTTGCGCCGGGGAAGTAGGGCGGACTTCAGTCCGCCCTTGGGGCGAAGGCCCGGCCGGCCAAACGGCGGCCATCCGTCCGCCCTGCCTACCCCTCCGCCCGCACCTTGGCGTCGGCCTCGATGAGTTTGTTCAGCCCGGCGAGCGTCGCCCGCACGCGTTCCTTCACCCCCGCGAGATCGGCCGCGCCGGCGACCTTTTCACCCGCGAACAGGTAGAACTTCATCTTCGGCTCCGTGCCGCTGCCGCGCGCCGCGAACGAGTATCCGTTCGAGAGCGTGACCACATACAGGTCCTGCGCCGGAATGAGCTCCTGGTCGGCGTCGTAGATTTTCTCCCGGCCAAAATCCTGAAACTGCGTCACCGTCACGTCGCCGAACGCTTTCGGCGGATGGGCGCGGTAGCTCTCCAGGATGCGCTTGATCTTCGCGTTGCCCGTGGCGCCCTCGTAATAGAGGTTGATCACGCCCTCGAGGTAGAAGCCGTAGCGGAGAAAAATCTCGTCGAGGTATTCCGGCACGGTGAGCCCGCGCGACTTCACCCACGCGCAAACCTCGGCAAACATCAGACACGCGGAGTTGCCGTCCTTGTCGCGCAGAAAGTCGTTGGGCAGGTAGCCGTAACTCTCCTCGGTGCCGAACGCGTAGAACGTGCTGTGCTGCTGCAGCAGCTTCGCGCGCTCCGCAAACGGCGTGGCCTCGTAATCGAACCCCGGCCCCATCGCCCGGCGGAGCTGCTCCTCGTAGACGCGGATCTTCGCCGCGATCCATTTGAAGCCCGTCAACGTCTTGATGACTTTCACGCCGTGGCCGCGGCCGATGGCATCCTGGAGCTGCGTCGTCACAAACGTATTGATGATCGCCACACGCTGGCTGCCCTCGCGGGGAATCCACCCGAGCTCCTTGTATTTCGCGAGGCGGTAGTCGGCGAGGAGCGCGCCGATCTGGTTGCCGGTCAGGAGATCCATTTGGCCCGACCGGTTGCGCACCGCGACGCCCATGCGGTCGGCGTCGGGATCGGTGGCGACGACGACATCGGCACCGATGCGGTCCGCCAGCGCGACGGCCCGCGAGAGCGCCTCGGCGTTTTCCGGATTGGGCGATTTCACCGTCGGGAAACGCGCGTCAAACTCGAGCTGCTCCGGCACCGGGGTGACGTCGCAACCGGCGTGGATCAGCAGCGGCACCGAGTGCACCGCACCCGTGCCGTGGATGTTCGTGAAGACCACCTTGAGCTTGGTCCGGCGAAACACCTCCGGATCGATCGCCGCCTTGGCCGCCACCGCGAGATAGGCGTCGTCTGCGTCTCGGCCGAGCGTGGTCACGTTCGCAAAACTCTTCTCGAGAAACGGGCCGAGCTCGCCGAGCGGCACCGCGTTTACTTCGGCCACAATGCCCTGGTCGTGCGGCGGCACCACCTGGCCGCCGTCGTCGAAGTAGGCTTTGAATCCGTTGTCGTGCGGCGGATTGTGGCTGGCGGTGATGACCACCCCCGTGTGGGCCTTGAGCTGGCGGACGGCGAAGCTCAGCTGGGGCGTCGGCCGCGGGCCGTCGAAGATGAACGCCTCGCCGCCGAGGCGTGCCCAGGTCGAGGCGGCCAGTTCGCAGAAATGCCGCGAGAAGTGCCGCACGTCGTAGGCGATCACCAGTTTGGCCGGTGCGCGGTGGCCGCGCGAATTTTGGTATTTCCGCGTGTAGCGGTAGAGCCCGACGACCGCGCGGATGAGCGTGAAATCGTTCAGCACGTTGCTGCCGATCGCCGCGTGTTCGGGCGAGCCGGTCGCGCTCAGCGTGCCGGTCTCGGCCGCGGCCGGCACGACGCCGATCGTGCGGCCGCGCATCCCACCCGTGCCAAACTCGAGGAAACGGTAAAAGCGGTCGTTGAGTTCGCCCCAGGCCTCGCGCGTAACGAGCTCGTCGATACTGGCGAGCGCCCACGCGGGCAGCTGCGCGGACAGGAACGTGCCGAGATTCTCCGCGGTGCTGGCCATGAGCTGGCCCGCTTTGGCGGCGGCTTGGATGCGGTCAAGTGTGGTCATGAAAAGAGCGGGGCGCGTTCAGGCGAGATAGAGTCCGTCGGTGACGGCGGGTTTGACGGGCAGATTTTTCCAGGCGTCGGCGAACGAATCTTCGTCGTAACCGAAGAGCGGCGACACCTCGACGGTCACCGCGGGCCGTCCGGACGGATCGGTCGCCACCGCGGCCCCGTTGGCGGTGAGCCAGCGGGCGAACTGCCGGAGCTGGTCGTCGCGGCACGTCTGCGGCGAATCGAGGCCCTCGGCATTTTTCACCGGCGAGAAATCGTCCGCCCGGAGCGTCTCGATGATCACGGGATTCCGCGCAAACGGGAGCGCATCGAACACGAACATCTCGAATTTCACGCCGTTGGCCTTCGCCGGCTTCACGGCTCCACCCGCCGCATCCACGGTCGGAATTTTCTTGTCGGCTCGGTGGAACGGCAGCGCCGCCCCCTCCGCGCCGGCGGCCATGCGGCGCACGAATTCGCGGTCCAGCACGTGGATCGCGATGCTGCCCGCGATATACCGGAGCCCGCCGCCCGCGTCGGTCTCGCGCTGCATCGCCATCGGCAGATCGGAGTATTCGACGACGACGGACTTGCCGTCCTGCATGCAAAAATGGCCGACCTTCTCCTCGGCATAGGCCTTCGGCACCATTTTGCTCGTCATTTCCGAACCGCGCAGCACGTGCCAGCCGATGAAGGCCGGATCGATGCAACGCACGAGCGGATTATCGACCTGAAAATAGCTCAGCGTGTCGATGCCCTCGCGTTTCATCAGGTCGAGCGCGCCGCTCCGGTCGAGCGCCCGCAGGGACCCGCCGTGGCCGTCCGGCGACAGCGCGAGCGAGCCCGGCGTCTCGAGCATGATCTGGCCGTTGAAGTCGACGGCCGGCATCCGGCCCTGGCGGAAAAAGTGCACGCGCGCGCGGTCGAGACCGAAATGGGCGTTCGCCGCAAAGAAGGCCTCGGTCGCCGCGTGGTTCGCGTGGCTCGTCATGATGAACCAGGGCAACGGACGGCCATAACGCACTCCGGCGGCGCGGATTTTTTCGGCGAAAACCTGGAAGAGCGGCTTCTGCCGCAGCGGCGTCACGGGAAACGTGCCCTTGGGTCCGTCGTAGCCGAGGCGCGTCCCCTGCCCGCCCGCAACCGTGAACGCGGCCACACGGCCGGCGCGCAGCGCCGCCTCGCCCGCCGCCTTCGCCCGGGCCCAGTCGGCGGCGTCTCCGCCGTGTTCGGGGCGTTTCTCGTAGGGCGCGGGGGCGAGTCCCGCCAGATTCACGCCCGCAGCCCCGTCGCTCTTCGCCACGAGCGAGCGGTAAAGGCGTTCGACCTCCGCGAGGTCGACCTCGGCGGCCTCGGCAAGCAGGCGCTGCTGCGCATCCGGCGCCAGCCGGTCGAAGAACGCAAAAACCTGGGCCTGTCCGGCGCGTTGAAAAGCTTCGATGATCGGGTGGTGGGCCATACGGAAGTCTTCGTCCGGTTCACTCCGGGAACCGATAGATCACCTCGCCGGGCTTGGCGTAGTGCCAGCGGTCGCGGAGGACTTTTTCGACGTAAACCGGGTCGTTGCGCAGGCGTTCGAGGATTTTCTGCTGGGCCTGCAAGCGCGCCTGCTCGACGGCCAACCGCTGCCGGTTCGCGGCCTCGACCAGTTTCAGCTGGTTGTATTCCGCCCGCGCCTCGAAGAACAGCACCCCTGCGCCCACGCCAAATCCCACAAAGAGAATCACGTAGAGACTGACAATGAGTTGGCGCGAATTCACAGGACGTTGGCGCCATCAACGGCAGCACCGGGCCGCGAGTAAAGGAGATTTCAAACCGGCGGCGTCCGCTCCGGCCCCGTGAAATTGGCGTGCGTTTTAAAACCGGCGCGCCACCGTCAGTTTCCGCATGTATCAGAGCTTTTACGGGTTTCGGGAGATGCCGTTCAACATCACCCCCGACCCGCGTTTCCTTTATCTCAGTCCGACCCACCAAGAGGCGCTCCAGCACCTCAAGTATGGCGTGCGCGAAAAGAAGGGCTTCATCGTGCTCGTCGGCGAAGTCGGCTGCGGCAAAACCACGCTCTGCCGCCGTTTCCTGAACGAACTCGACCCGACCCACTTTGACACCGCCCTTATCCTGAACCCGCGCGTCACCGAGACGCAGATGCTCAAGGCCATCCTCACCGAACTGGGCGAAACCAAGCTCGCGCGCAGTCAAAACGACCTCGTCGCCCAGATGAACCGCGTGCTGCTCGACCGCATCGAAAAGGGCCGCGACATCGTCCTGATCATCGACGAGGCCCAGAACCTCAGCAACGACGTGCTCGAACAGATCCGCCTGCTGTCCAATCTCGAGACCGACCAGCAAAAGCTCCTCCAAATCGTCCTGATGGGCCAGCCCGAGCTGAAGGCGGTCCTGGCCCAGGAGGAGCTCCGGCAGCTCCGCCAGCGCATCCTCGTGCATTACGAACTTCACCCGCTCGCCGCCGACGATATCTCGCACTACATCCAGCACCGGCTCTCGCTGGCCGGCGGGTCCGGGCGGCCCGGTTTCACCCGCTGGGCCATCCGCGCCCTCCACGGCGGCAGCGGCGGCATTCCGCGCATCCTCAACAATCTTTGCGACAAAGCCATGCTCTCGGCCTTCATCCGCGAATCCGACGAGGTCAACTACTGGGACGTGCGTCGCGCCATCCGCGACATGAAGAACCTCACGGCCTGACGCCGCCCCCTCTACGCGATGAGTCTGATCAACGAAGCCCTGAAGAAAGCCCAGCGCAACCGCACCGGCGAGGCGGCGGGACCCGTCCCGGCCGTGCCCGGAGGCGGCGGCGCGCGCGTCACGAAGCGCGCCCAGCCGCGCACGTCGCAGCAACTCGTGCTCATCGCCGCCGGCGCCGTTACTCTCGTCGTGCTCTCCGTCGTCGCCACCGTCTATCTGGTCAATCGCGCTCCCGCGCCGAAACCCGCCGCGACCGCTCCGAAACCCGCCGCGCCGGGCGCGACTCCCGCGGCCACGGCCACGCCGCCGCTGATTGTTCCTCCCGTGCTCATTTCCCCGGATCTCACCACCGGCCCGACCACGGAAACCCCGCCCACCGTCGCCCAATCGCCCGGCCCGGAAAAACCGTCGGCCGCGCCGACCGCGCGCACGGCCGGCCCGAACGACCCGTTGGCGGCGAAGACGACCGTGGCCACCGGTGAAACCAACCCTGCGCCCCCGCCGCGTGCACCGGACGTCGCACCTCCGTCCGGCGCCGGCCCGAGCGGGGTCGCGGTGCCGCCGCGGGCAAGTTCGCCGCCGGCGCCCGCGCCGGCGAACCCGGTGGTCGCGGCCGCTGCACCCGTCGCTCCCGTCGTCGCCGGACCGGCGAAAAACGACGAACGCGTCAGCCTGTTCGTCGACGCCATCCGCGTGGCCGGTATCCGCCCTTCCGGCACCGAGAGCCGCGTGCTGATGAACGACCGCGTGTTCCGCATCAACGAGATCGTCGAACGCAACTTCGGGCTGCGCCTCACCAAGGTTGAACCCAACACCCTCACCTTCACCGACGGCAACGGCGCCGTCTACGTGAAGAATTTCTGAGCGCACGCGGTCATTTCGGCGGCCACGAAAACCGCGATTCCCCGGCGGCAATGTCACGTCATCCGCGACCAATTTCAGCGGGCGATTTTTGGGCGCGGCGGCCCCTCCCCGGCGGTGCGCCCACCGCCCCCGCCCGGCTCGGTCAGTAGGCCGTCGGCGGCGGCCGGACCACCTGCCCCAAGGTCCGCACGGTGATTTGTAGGTCGAGCCAGATCGACCAGTGCGTGATGTAGTGCACATCCCAGTGCACGCGACGGCGCAACATCTCCTGTTCGAGAATCTCGCCGCGATAGCCGAGGCTTTGCGCCAGACCGGTGATCCCCGGTTTCACCAGATGCCGGGTGCGATAACCGCGCGTCTGCTGGCGAAACTCCTCGTCGAGCAGCGGCATGTAGGGCCGGGGTCCGACGATGCTCATGTCGCCCACGAGCACATTCCAGAACTGCGGAAACTCATCGAGGCTGCGCCGCCGGAGAAACCGGCCCAACGGAAAAATCCGCGCGTCTTCCGGCCGCGCCTGCATCGCCTCGACCGCCGCCGCCGTCGCGCCCGCCGGGACTTCGAACATCGAGCGAAATTTCAACATGCGGAACGTCTCGCCCTGTTGCCCGCGGCGCTCGCGCACGTGAAACAGCGGACCGGGCGCCTGCACCCGCTGCATCAGCCACACGCCGACGCACAACGGCGGAAGCAGCACGAGGACGACCGGCAGCGCGATCGCAAGGTCGTAGGCGCGTTTCACCAGCCGGTTCAACGGATCCTCCAGCGGCTCCTCCTGCAGCGTGTAAAAATGCCGGCCATCCTCGACCGTCGGCACGAGCGGGTGCGTGTAGCGCTCCGCCAGCGTATTGTGGATCAGGAGACGGCAGCCCTGGTCGTGGCAAACCTCGATCACCCTCCGCGCCTCGGCATCGGTCGGCGGCAATTCCAACAGGATCACCTGCCCCACGTCGCGTTCCCCGATCACCCGGGGCAGGTCCGCGACGCGCCCGAGCCACGGGGCCGGCAAGGCCTCCGCGCCACCCGGCGCCAAATCGTCGCACAACAGCCCCACCGAAAAAATCCCCAGCGGCTCCTTGTGGGCGATCCAGTCGTTGAGCCGCGCAAAGGACGCCACCCGCCCGACGAACACCGTCGGCAGCCGGTGCCCGCGCCGGAACACCAGCCGCGCGAGCGCGTGCGGCAGCCGGGCGTTCAGCACCGCGAGTCCGAGCCAGCACCACACCAAAAAACTGCCGAGAAACAACCGGCTGATGCTCCGGTCCAGCGTCGCAAACATCATCGTGAACGTGAGGAGGGCCATCAGCGCGACCTGCCACGCCGCCGCCCGCGCCGCATCGCCCAGATCGAGCAGATGGAACCGCGCCGCGAGCCGCGAGAGCGCCCGGGCCGACAGCGCCATCCCGCCGACCATGCAGAGAAAATACGGCAGCAGGTTCACCTCCCGGCTCAGCCGCACGAACGGCACATACCGCATGATGAACTCCGCGTAGACCCAAAAAAATACGCCGACACAAAGCGTGGTCACCCCGGCATGGAGATTGGCGAGTCCGCGCGCGCGGGTGGTGATCATCGGGACCCCTTATGCAAAGGACCGACCGGTCGGGCAAGAATGCACTGCGCACAAATCCCGCCGGGCCCGGCTCAGTTTCTTGCCGCGCTCGGTTTCGCGCTGGGCCGTGCGCTGCGAGCGCGGCTCAACCAGTCGCGCCGCAACCTGCGCTCCGCCGCCCGCGGAGCGAGGACCCACCTCGGAGGGCGCTGGCAGGAGACCGACGCGTTCCAGCGGTGTTCGGGAAGTGCCATCGTCCGGGACGGGCACTCCCTCCACCGGGGGCGCGCCGCGACGTTACAAGAATCGTCGGCGGACGCCCCTCACCGCGGACGCCGCGCTCTGAGATATGCGGTCACCTCCGCCAGCGACCGGGTGTTCAGCACCGCCTCCCGGGTCAGCCAGCCCTTCCGGGCCGCGTTCACCCCCGCCCGCACGTGGGCCAGACCGGCCGTGTCGTGCGCGTCGGGATTGATCGCCGTCAGGAGGCCCCGCTCTGCCGCCTTCCGCCAGTGCCGCCAATCCATGTCGAGCCGCCACGGACTCGCGTTCAGCTCGATCACGACGCCGTGCGCGATCGCCGCATCGATCACCTTCGTCACATCGACCTGATAGCCTTCGCGCCGCAACAGCAGCCGCCCCGTGAGGTGACCCAGCATCGTCGCGCAGGGGTGCTCGATCGCGCGGATGATCCGCTTCGTCATCGTCGCCTCGTCCTGCGTGAACGCGTTGTGCACGGACACGACGACATAATCGAGTTTCGCCAGCAGCGCATCGTCGTAGTCGAGCCGCCCATCGGTGAGAATATCGCACTCCGTGCCGGTGAACACATGCGTCGTGAACCGCTTCGACGCGTTGAGGGCGTGAATCTCGCCGATCTGTTGCTCCAGCCGCTCCTCGCTCAGACCCTTCGCCTGGAAGCTCGCCTTCGAGTGGTCGGCGATGCCGAGGTAATCCCACCCCAGCGCCTCGGCCGCCGCGGTCATTTCCACGAGGGTGTTGCTGCCGTCCGACGCGGTCGTGTGGTTGTGAAACGCCCCGCGCACATCCGCCAGCTCCACGAGCCGCGGCAGCTCGCCCGCCTCCGCCGCCTCGATCTCCCCGAGGCCCTCGCGCAACTCCGGCGGGATGAAGTGCAGCCCCAGCGCCGCGAACAGCTCCGGCTCGCCGCCCAGTTTCCGGCCCGGGTGCTTCTCCGCTTTTTCCTTGGCCGTCCCTTCGCCCTCCGCCGGCACCAGGCCCCACTCGCTAAGACTGAGCCCGCGACCGAGCGCGCGCTGGCGCAGCTGCACGTTGTGGTCCTTCGACCCGGTGAAATGGTGCAGGGCAAACGCAAACTGGGCCGCCGGCACGATGCGCAGATCCGCCTGCAGGCCGCTCTCGAAGCGCACGCTCGCCTTCGTATCGCCCTGCGCCGTGACCTCCTTCACCCCGGGCTGCGTGACAAACCAGTTCACCACCGGCGCGAAGTCCTCCGCCGCCACGATAAAATCCAGGTCGCCCACCGTCTCGAGCCCGCGCCGCAGGCTGCCCGCCGCCTCGGCGCGCTCGACCTGGGGCAACGCGCGCAACCCCGCCACGATCGGCTCCGCAATTTCCGCGGCCTCCCACCAGTGGTGCCGCCGCCCGTAGGCTTCCCGGTTCCGGATGCCCGCGACAATTTTCTCCTGCGTTTTTTCGCCGAAGCCCTCGAGCTCCGCAACCTTGCCCGCGGCACACGCCTCCGCCAGCGCCGCGATGCTCGCGATCCCGAGCTTGTCGTGCAGCGCGCGGATTTTCTTTGGACCCAGTCCGGGGATCTGCAGCATCTCCTCCAACCCCGGTTCAATCGACGCCTTCAACTGCTCGAAAAACTCCAGCCGGCCCGTCGTGTGCAGCTCCGTGACCTTCTGCACGAGCGCCTCGCCAAACCCCTTGATCGTTCCGAGTTCGCCCGCCGCGATCAGCCGCGCCAGTTCCGTTTCCTCGATCGCCTCCAGCGCCCGCGCGCCCGCCTGATACGCGCGCACCTTGAACGGGTTCTCGCCCTTCAACTCGAGCAGCGTCCCGATCTCCGTCAGCACATCGGCAATTTCGTTCTTCTTCATGCGACCAGCTGAAAGGAACCGCCCCGCCACCGTAAGCTTTTTCGCATCGCCCCCCTGCGTTCACCAATCCGCGCCACGTCCGCATCCTCACCTCCTCGGACCACACCGGCCGCGGCTTCACCACGGCGCCCGAAGCGCCCGCGCGTTCCGTTCCCGCGCCCCGCTCAGCCCGGATGGCCGTCGCCCGCTCCCGCGAGCCCCCGGAGCGCAGCGCGGTTCAGCTTCCCCTGGGCATTGCGCGGCCAGTCCGCGATCGCGACAAACCGCTTCGGCTTCATCGGCCCCGCCAGCGCCGCCACCGCCCGCCCGAGGTCCGGCACGCGTCCGCCCGCCGGATAACACGCCACCACCGCCTGCCCCCATTCGGCGTCGGGCACGCCGACCACGGCCACGTCGGAAAATTCCCCGCTGGCCCGCAGCGCCTGCTCCACCTCCTCCGGCCGCACCTTTTCCCCGCCCGTATTGATGATCGCATCACGCCGCCCGAGCACGGTCAGCCGTCCCGCCGCATCCACCACCCCCAGGTCCTCCGTCCGGAATTCCCGCGCCTCGCTCCACCCCGGATAATACCCGCGGCACACCGACGCCCCCGCCACCTTGACCGCTCCGTCCGCATCGACGGTCACCTGGGCGTGCGGCAGCGCCGATCCGCTGTTGCGCACGCCCGCCCGAAACTCGCCCGGACGCAGCGCGGTGACCATCGCCGCCGTCTCCGTCATGCCGTAGCTCAGCGACAGCGGCAGTTCCGCCCGCGCCGCGGCCCCGACCAGTTCGGGCCAGACCGGTCCTCCGCCCACAAAAATGATTTCAAACCGCCGCAGCCACGCGAGCGCCTCCGGCCGCTCCAACAGCCGCTGCAACTGCGTCGGCACGAGCGACAGCACCCACGTTTCCTTCGCCGCGAGCTCCGGCCGCCGCCCCGCCTGCAGGTCGCCCCAACTCCACGGCCGATAAATTCCTCCCGTCAGGGCACAGCGTATCCACGCCATCAAGCCGCTCACATGATGCAGCGGCAAAACCCCGACCGCGTTCACCCGCGCCAGCCCGAAGTGCCCGCAAAACCCGCCCACGGCCGCGGCGATCGTCTCGCCGTCATGCCGCGCAAACTTCACGCCGCCGCCCGTCCCGCCGCTCGGGATCATCAGCCAGCCCCGGTCCGACGCGCCGCCCCCCGCTTCGTCGCCCGCCCCCCCGAGGCCGTCCAACGCCGCCCGCTGGCCCGCGCCCCACGCCGGATCCGTGACAAAGACCGGACCGCGCCCCGCGACCGCCCGGGCAAACGCGGCCATGAACACCTCCGGCCGGTCCTCGGCAATCACCGTCACCGCCGTCTGCCGCTCTGCGCCCGCCGCAACCGGCGCTGCGCCGAGCCGCCGGGCTAACTCAGCGCGTTCCATACGGCCTCCGCATCGAGACGCTCCACATCCTCCCACCGCACAAACGGCGCGGCAAACGGCCCGTCGAACCGCGCGTCCGCAAACAACGGCCACACGCCGAAGCCCAGCGCGCGCGGCTCGCCCGGCCAATGAAACGCCGCCCGCAGCGCCGCCTTCGCCCCCACCGCGGTCTCCAGCGCGGAGGAAAACACCACGGCCGCCTTCGCCTCCGCGAGCCGCGCCAGCGCCCGTTCGACGTTTCCGAGCAACGACGGCTTCACCACATAGACACCCCGCCAGCCCTCGCCCACCCACCGTTCGATGTCGCCCTCGCCCGCGATCGACTCGTCCAGCGCGATCGGAGTCGGAAAATCCGCCGCCAACCCGCGCAACACATCGTCCGCGCCCCGCGCGTCGGTCGCCACCGGTTGTTCGACAAACTCCACCGGCCGGTCCGCGCACCGCTCCAGCCAGCGCTCGGCTTTCCGCCGGTCCCACGCCCCGTTGGCGTCGAGCCGCAGTTTCGCCCCCGACGGCAGGGCCGCGCACACCTCGTCCAGCAGCGGCAGTTCCTCCGCCACGTCGCCCACGCCGACTTTCCATTTGAAAATCCGAAACCCCAGCTCCTCCTTCGCCCGCACCGCCGCCGGCGCGCCCCGGCCGGCCGGCAACAACGCCGCCACCGGCAAAAATTTCCGCCGCGCCCCGTCCGCCTCCGCCTCCGGCTCGCGCGCCAAATCCGCCAGCGCCGCGGCGAGCGCATTGCGCACCCCCGGCAACTCCACCGGCACGGCCGCGAGGTGCTCCGCCTCGACGCGGTCGCCCAGCTCCCGGCACGCCGCCTCCGCCTCATCCACCGTCTCCGTGCCAAACCACGGAATCACCGCCGCCTCCCCGAAACCCACCGCACCCGCGGCATTCGCCAGCCGCACGAGCACCCCTTCCCGCTCGGTCCACGCGCCGTGGGCCGTGCGCACCGGAGCGCGCAACGGCAGTCGATAACGGCGAAACTGAAAAAGATGGCTCACGCCTTCCACGTCATACCTTCGGGCGCCCGCGCGCAAACCCGACTTTCTGTTTGCGCTCCGCCGCGCCGCACCTACTCCGTTCATGGCATTCCATGACAAAGGTTGCCAAGCCCTCCTCCGCCCAGGCTGCGTCCGCCGACGCCGAGTTTTATTTGCCGGCCGACGCCTTCTTTCGCGCCAACCGGCCGACCGCCCTCACCTTCGACGACGTCTCCCTCGCCACGCTTTATTCCGAGATCCTCCCCAAGGACGCCGACACCTCGACCTCGCTCAGCGAGGCCCTCCGCCTGCAGATTCCCGTCATCTCGTCCGATATGGACACCGTCACCGAGTCGCGCATGGCCATCGCCATGGCCCTCAACGGCGGCCTCGGGCTCATTCACTACAACATGCCCGCCCGCGACCAGGTGAAGGAGGTCGCCCGCGTCAAACGGCACATCCATGGTCTCATCCAGGACCCCATCACCGTCTCGCCGACGCAACTCATCGGCGACGTCCTCCTGCTCATCGAGACCAAGCGCTTTTCGTTTTCCACGTTCCCCGTCGTCGACGCCGCCGGCTTTCTCGTGGGCCTCCTCTCCGGCAACGTGGTCAAGGACCGTTACAAAACAAAGACCGTCGCCGAAGTGATGACCCCGCGGGCGCAACTCATCACCGAAAAGCAGACCGCCGTCGCCAAGGACCCCATCAAGTCCTCCGATGCGTTTTTCACCCGTCACGTCGGCATCAACAAAATGCTCGTCGTCGATGCCGCCGGCCACCTCCGCGGCCTGGTCACCAGTTCCGACGTCGAGAAAATCACCGCCGAGGCCAAATCGCGCCGCAAGCCCGCCCGCGACTCCCACTTCCGCCTCGTCGTCGGCGCCGCCCTCTCGCCCGTCCGGAAACCCGACGGCACCCTCGACCGCGACAAGATCCTCGAACACGTCGGCCACCTCGTCGCCGAACACGTCGACGCCATCGCCGTATCGACCGCCCACGGACACACCGCCGGCGTCGGCGACGTCGTAAAACTCGTCCGCCGCGCGTTCCCCGACCTCACCCTCATCGCCGGCAACGTCACCAGCGCCGCCGGGGTTGCGTTCCTCGCCGACTGCGGCGCAAACGCTGTGAAAATCGGCCAGGGTCCCGGCTCGATCTGCACGACCCGCATCGTCGCCGGCGTCGGCATCCCGCAGCTCACCGCCCTCCATGTCGCCTCCCACGCCGCGAAATCCGGCCGCGTTAAACTGATCGCCGACGGCGGCATCACCAAGAGCGGCGACATCGTCAAGGCCCTCACCCTGTCCGACGCCGTCATCCTCGGCGGCCTGCTCGCCGGCTGCCGCGAAGCGCCGGGCGAGATCATGGAGATCAGCGGGAAAGTTTATAAACAATACCGCGGCATGGGCAGCCTCTCGGCCATGAAGGCCGGCAGCGCCGCCCGTTACGGCCACGACAAAAACGACCAGACCCGCAAGGTCGCCGCCGAGGGGATCGAAGCCCTCAAGGAGGTCAGCGGTTCCGTCGACGACGTGCTCGGCACGCTCATCGGCGGCGTGCAGAGCGGCATGGGCTATCTGGGCGCCGCGACCCTCGGCGCACTCCGCGCGAACGCCCGCTACATCCGCGTGAGCCCCGCCGGCCAGAAGGAAGCCGCGCCCCACGACGTCATCGAGGTCTCGACCCGCACCAGCAGCGCCTGATCCCACGGCCCGGCCGCCCCGCCCGCCGCCCTCTCGCGCGCCGCCGCCGGCGGATCCCCGGCTGGGCCCGACTTTCGGACACAAAAAAACGGCACAGCGGTGAGCTGTGCCGTTGAAATTCGGCCGGACGACCGGCCGAAAAAAGAGAAGTCCTTACTTCCCCTTCTTGGCGGCCTTGACGGCCTTCTTCTGAGCCGGCGTTTTGGCCGGAGCTTTTTTCGTCTGCTTCTTGGAATTTTGTGATTTGGCCATGGGATTTATCTAGGTTGGTTACCGTCGTGAACTAAAGGGGATCTCAGGTCTAGACGACGGCGTCCAGGCGCGATTTAGGTCTCTGATCCTCCTACAACGCATGTTGTTTGATACTTATTCCCGCCAACAAGCAAGGTGGAATCCGCACGGCCTCGAACGAGGCCGCGGAAGCATCCCTGACTCGCTGGGAAAATTCGTTTGAATTCGAGGTCAGCGCCCGCCGTGCACGAGCATTTCCTTCGTCGCGAGTTCGTAGCTGATCTTGCCTTCCATCACCTCGCGCAGCGCGGTGTCTTCGGGCGAAAGTTTTTCCAGGGACTCGACGAGCGCGCGGTTGCCGCGCTTGAGCTGCTTCACGCGACGCGAAATCACATTCACGAGAATGTTCGGATCATCGATCACTTTCAGGGCGGCCTGCAGATAGTCGTCTCTCATGGTTGGTGGCGCTCTCCAAAGAACCCGCCCCGCGCCCGTCGGAGTGACGGGACGCTTCGCAGTTTCAGATTTTCCGGTGTGTTCTTGTCGAGCCGTCGCACTCTGAACCGGTCGGCCGCGAACACGACGCCTATTCCATCCGCCCCCCTCCGTCTCCGTCAACTCGTTCGCCCGCCATCCGCTTGGAACGAACATAACGCCCTCAAAAACGTCCGCCCGGCGGCTCCCCGCCAGAAAACCCGGCCCGGCCTCCGCAAAAAATTATTGAGATAGTGCTCCTCACCCGCACCGAGGTCCGGCACGCTCGCCCCCCAAATGAAAAAGACGTTTCCATTGCACGCCCCCGGCAAGGCCGACCCACGCGTGGTCGAAGCCATCAAACACGACGTGCGCAAATACGTGAAGCGCGAGCGCGGCAAGACGCTGCCCGAGGGCTTCGATCTGTGGGAGTTCGCCTGCAAGGTCGGCGCCACCGGCCCCACCGCGGCGATCACCCCGCTGAATGACGTGGGCGCGGCCATCGATGCCATCGTGAACGCGGGCGGCACTGAAGTTTACGTCGAGATCCTCGCCGTCGCCGGCCACCGCATTCCCCGCGTCGCCGTACCCGTGGGCGCCGCACCCGACGCGGCCGCCGCCGGCCTCGCGCCGGACCCCGCGTCGCCGCTCGCGGCAACGGACGACGCCGCACCTCAGTCGTCGTGATGCTGCCGGTGCCGGAACGGCTTTAGCCCTTCCGTCTTCTGCTTCCAACTGGGCTTGCTCGCGAACGCTCCGGGCTTCCGCTCCTTGGGCGCGCTCGCTTCTTTCTCCGCCTTCAGTTTTCGATAGGCGTCGAACCGCGCCGCTGCCAGCTCCCCGCCCGCGAGCGCCACGCGGACCGCACAGCCCGGTTCGCTGTTGTGCCCGCAATTCGTGAAGCGGCAGCGCAGCGCGAGCGCCTTGATGTCCGCGAACGCATCCTCCACGCCGTCCTCCACGCCCCAGAGCTGGAGTTCCCGCATCCCCGGCGTGTCGATCACCAGCGCGCCCGACGGCGTCAGCACGAGCTCGCGTCGCGTCGTCGTGTGCCGCCCCTTGCTGTCCTTTTCGCGCACTTCGCCCGTCGGCAGCGGCGCATCGAAGTCGCGCACCAGCGCGTTGATCAGACTCGATTTCCCCACCCCGGAGGACCCGATGAACGCCACCGTCCGCCCCGGCTGCCCATAGTTCGCCGCGAGCGCCTTCAGCCCCTTCCGCGTCGTCGTGCTCGTGATCAGCACCGCCACGCCGGGCGCCAGCACCTCGACTTCGCGCCGCACCGCGTCCGCGTCGTCGCAGACATCGGACTTGTTCAAAATGATCACCGGCACCGCCCCGCTCTCCTGCGCCGCGACCAGAAAACGCTGGATGCGCTTCGGATTGAAATTCCGGTCGAGCCCGCTCACCAGAAACACCGTGTCGATGTTGGCGGCGACGATCTGCTCGATCACCTCCGAGCCCGAGGCGCGCCGCGAAAACTTGGTCCGCCGCGGCAGCACGGCGTGCAAATCCGCCCGCGCCTCGCCTTCCCGCCGCTTCACGGCCACCCAGTCCCCCACCGCGGGAAACTGGTCGGGCGTCCGCGCGTGGTGGAAAAAACCCCCGCCACATTCGCCCAGCACCTCGCCGGCCGCCGTGTGCACGGCATAGAAATTCCGCCGCAGCTCGCACACCACGCGCGCCGGTTCCAGTCCCGCCGCCGCATGCGGCGCGAACGCGAGCGCAAGGGCGTCGGTCCATCCGAGTTCGGCGAGCGTCATGCGTTCACCTCTGCCAGCCACACGTGCATCTTACTTCAGCGTGAAGCCGAGCGCATCCAGCTCGTCCATCCTGAACGGCGAGCACTCCATCACCTCGAGCACTTTCCCGAGCGCCTCCGCCATCGTCGGCACGTCGCTCAGCGCGTGCCCATCGTCGGAGTCGTGCACGTGCACCGACCACGGACTGTCGCCCGTCGCCCGCAATTGCACCGCCGCGCCGTGCAGATAATTCCCCGGCAACGCCGCGTTCGGTCCCGCCCCCGGCACGAGGAACAGCGTGTGGATCGGATCGTGCACGACGACGAGCTTCTCGTCGCCGACCCCCTTGGCGCGATGATGGGCGACCTTGCCGGCCACCGTCAGGCGAAACGTCTCCGCGCGCGCCTGCAACCCTGCCGGCAGCGACTTCACGTAGCGGTCAAAAATGCTCCCGTTGCTCTCCAACTGCTCCGGCCCGATCTTCCCGGCGATCACCGACTCCAGATTGTTCGCCTGAAAATGCGGCTTCTTCGCCAGCGACCGCGCCGTCACATGCCCGTTCTTGTGATCGGCATCCGCATACACCTGGTGCGAAGCGTAGAGCCGCTTCATCGCATCCTGGTAAGTCGGCGTGAACGGCACCGCCCCGACCGGGCTGTGTTCAATCATTTCAAGGACCGTGTGGTCGAACTGGGCGTGGGGATCTTGGGGCATATTTTCGTCTACTTAAACGGCGTATTCCCACAACACGAGTTTCATCTCGCTTAATGGTTTGACCCGCCCCGGCGCTCCCCTAGCCACGCTGGGATGCTACCCCGCGCGCTTGCCGTCACCCTGCCGCTCCTCGCCTCCCTCTCGGCCCCCGCCGCCGCCCACGCCGAATCCTCCCCGGGCGCTGGCGCGACCTTGTATCAAATCAACTGCTCCGCCTGCCACCAAGCCACCGGCGAGGGCCTGAAGGGCATCTTCCCCCCGCTCGCCCAGTCCGACTACCTCCTCGCCGACAAAGAACGCAGCATCCGCATCGCCCTCCAGGGCATCGGCGGCCCCATCGTCGTCAACGGCGTCGAATATCAGGGCGTGATGCCCGCACCCGCCCCCATGGACGACCAGCAGGTCGCCGACGTCCTCACCTACGTCCGCAGCGCCTGGGGCAACCGCGGCGACGCCGTCACGCCCGCCGAGGTGAAACAGGTTCGCGCCGCCCTCGCCGCCACCGACGCCGACAAGAACGATCCCTTCGCCCCGCTCCCGCCGCCGCCCGCCGGCTACCGGCTCCGCGAGGTCGTCCGCCTCCCCGTCCACGCCGTCAAACTCGCCACCATGCCCGGCGTCGACTGGCTGCTCGTGCTCAACAACAGCGGTGAACTCTATCGCCTCGAACCCGCCTCCGGGAACCTCGCCCGCGTCCTCGTCGCCAAGGACTACGCCGAACTCGGCGCCGGAAAAATCGACGTCCTCGGCATGACGATCGACTCGAAAAAACGCCTCTACCTCGTCACCAACCAACGCGTCGCCGAACAGCCGTGGCACATCAATCGCGTCGTCATTTTCCGCTCCGAACCCCTCGACGCCACCGGCGTCCCCCGCCTCAAGCCGTGGTTGCGCTCGAGCTACCCGTGGGGCTTCAGCTATTACAATCACGGGGTCTGCCACATCGCCGAGGGCCCCGACGGCCTGATCTACGTCAGCAGCGGCGCCCGCACCGACGGCGGCGAAGTCGACGGCGGTATTTTCAAGAAGGACACCATCTACTGGAAAGGCGGCGAGACCGACACCACGGCCGCCATCTGGCGCATCGATCCCAACGCCGACGTGCCCAAAATCGAAGTCTTCGCCCGCGGTATCCGCAATGCGTGGACCTTCGCCTGGAACGACCGCGGCGATCTCTTCAGCGTCTCCAACGGCCCCGATGCCCATCGCCCGGAAGAGATGGACCACGTCGAACAGGGCAAACACTACGGCTTCCCCTACCAATACGCCGACTTTCCCGCCACCGACAAACCCTACCCCTACACCCCCGACGTCCCCCCCGGCCTCACGATCACGCCCGCCATCCGCAACTTCGGGCCCGCCGCCGGCGGCTCGGAGACGAAGCCCATCGCCACCTTCGACGCCCACTCCTCCCCCGCCGGCATGCTCTTCTGCAACGCCGACTGGCCCGCCCCGCTCCGCGGCAAAATGCTCGTCGGCCGCTTCGGCAACTTCCTCCTCGATGACAGCTACGGCTACGACATCCTCGCCGTCGACCTGCAGCGCAACGCCGCCAACGTCTACGAAGCCCGCATGACCACGTTCTTCGCTCCGCTCGCCCGCCCGATCGATTTCCTTCAGGTCGGGAAAAAACTCTACATCCTCGAGTACACCCGCCCCGTCGGCAAACACGGCACCCGCCCCATGAACCCCGGCCGCATCCTCGAACTAAGCTGGTAACTCATCGTCTTGTCATCGCGAGGAGCGCTGCGACGCCCCGTGTTTGTCATCGCGAGGGGCGCAGCGACGCGACGATCCAGCTGAATATCCCCCGCGCGAAGCGCCGCCCTGCTCTCCCTCACCCTCTCCCCCCCGCCCCGCTTTCTCTCCCGCCATCTCTATGCTCCGCCCCCGCACCCTCGCCCTCGCCATGCTCACCGCCACTGCCAGCGCCTTCGCTGCCGAGAAGGAGTTCTTTGTCTACTTCGGCACCTACACCAACGCCAAATCCACCAGCCAGGGCATTTACCGCTCCCGCCTCGACGTCGCCACCGGCCGCCTCTCGCCCGCCGAACTCGCCGCCGAAACCAAAGATCCCGCCTGGCTCGCCCTCCATCCCACGGGAAAATTCCTCTACGCCATCGACGAAAGCGCCGACGCCAAACGCACCCCGGGCCAGGGCCTCAGCGCCTATGCCCTCGATGCGCACTCCGGCGCCCTCACCCTCCTCAACCACCAGGACACCGGCAGCTCCGGCGCCTGTCACATTTCCGTGGATGCCACGGGCCGCGCCCTTCTCGTCGCCCACTACGGCGGCGGCGGCGTCTCGGCCGTCGCGCTCCAACCCGACGGCCGCCTCGGCGCCCTCGGCACCGTCGTCCAGCACACCGGCTCCAGCGTCCACCCCGCCCGCCAAAAGGCCCCGCACGCCCACCAAATCGTGGTCTCCCCCGACAACCGCTTCGCCTTCGTCCCCGACCTCGGCCTCGACCGCGTCCTCACCTACGCTTTGGCCCCGTCCACCGCGCGACTCACCGCCCCCGCCGCCAGCGGCACCTCGCTCCCGCCCGGCTCCGGCCCCCGCCACCTCGCGTTTCATCCCGGCGGCCGGTTCGCCTACGTCATCAGCGAGCTGCTTTGTACGATGACCGCCTTCCGCTACGACGCCGCCACCGGGACACTCACCGCCCTCCAGACGATCTCCACGCTTCCGCCCGGTGAAACCGTGCAACGCGGCACGAGCACCGCCGAGGTCATCGCCCACCCCAACGGCCAATTCCTTTACGGCTCCAACCGCGGCCACGACACCATCGTCGCCTACGCCGTCGACGCCGCCACGGGCCAACTCACCCTCATCGCGCACCACTCCACCCTCGGCAAGACCCCGCGCCACTTCGCCCTCGACCCCACCGGCACCTGGCTGCTCGCCGAGAATCAGGACAGCCACACCGCCGCCGTTTTCCGCATCGACCCCAAAACCGGCCGCCTCACCCCCACCGGACCGCTCCTCGCCGTCCCGTCCCCCGTCGCCGCCGTCTTCGTCCCCGTGCGCTGACCGGAAAATTCCTCTGGCCTGCCCGGCCACCGGCCGGCCTCGTGGTCCCCCTTTGTTTCCCGTGGATTCAGTGCCGCCCCAAGAATCAGAGAATCGCGCGTCGGGGGCAGCCGCCTTCGCCGCCGCGCCGGCCTCGTGGTATTACCTCGCCAGCCTCGCCCGCCTGCAGCGCGGACCCGTGCGCTTCGACCTGCCGCACGGCCAGTCGTTTGTCGGCTTTTGCGGCGCGGACGAAAAACCCGCCGTCCTCTCCGCCCGCTGCGCCCACATGGGCGCCGACCTCGCGCTCGGCTGCGTCCGCGCCGGCCGCCTCACCTGTCCGCTCCACGGCTGGGAATACGGCGCCGACGGCCGCTGTACCCACATTCCGGCTACCGCCCACATTCCGGCCTTTGCGCGGCAGACGGCCTTTCCGGCCGAAGTTCGCGGCGGCCACGTTTTCTTTTTCAATCGCCCGCAGCCGCGCTTCCCCCTGCCGTTTTTCGACGGCCTAACGCCCGCCCATCTCCTCGCGGCCCCGCCCTTCGAATTCACCGTCGACGCCCCCTGGTATCTCGTCGGCGCGAACGGCTTCGATCTGCAGCACTTCCGTTGCGCCCACGACCGCACCCTGGTCGGCGAGCCGACGGTGGACTCGCCGCATCCGTTCGCCTGGCGGCTGCGCGCCGGCTTTTCCGTCACCGGTTCGTCCGGCTGGGATCGCCTGACCCGTTGCTTCTCCGGATCGCACGTGGACCTGAGCGTGACGAACTGGGGCGGCAATCTCGTGCTGGTGACGGCCCGGTTTCGTCGCACCACCAGCTATGGGATTGTGAGCTTTGTGCCCCTCGACGATCACCGCACCCTCGTGCGCGATCTCGTGTGGGTTCCCCGCAGCCGCTCCGCCCTCGGCCGCCGGTGGTTCGATCCGCTCGACGCCCGCATCCGGCGCGGCTTCATCCGCGAATTCGTGCGCTCCGACGTGCAACGCTCCGCCGGCCTCCGCTTCGACCGTCGCCGCATGATTGAAGCTGACAGCGTCCTGCTCGCCTACCTTGATTGGCTCCGTCCCCTGCATCGCTAACCCGGTCCGCGATTGCCCATGAAAACAACCTGCCTGGTCTTTGTCCTCGTCGGCGCCGCCTGCGCCTTCGCCCAGCCGCCCCCACCGTCCGCCC
>CAJAYO010000970.1 GCA_903948415.1 uncultured Opitutia bacterium
CATCGCCATCGGGTCGCGGCGCACCTTGCCGATCGTCCCCGCCGCCGCCGCCGTCATCTCGGACCCCATCGTCGCGCCGACATAGACGCCGCCCGACCAGTTGAAGGCCTGGAACACGAGCGGCATCGTCGTCGCCCGGCGCCCGCCGAAGATGAACGCGCTGATCGGCACGCCCGCGGGATTTTCCCACTCGGGGTCGATCGTCGGGCACTGCTTCGCCGGCGCGGTGAACCGCGAATTCGCGTGCGCCGCCTTGGCGCCGGTCGCCTTCGCGATCTCCGGCGTCCAGGGCTTGCCCTGCCAGTCGATCGCCGACTCCGGCGGCACATCCGTCATGCCCTCCCACCACACCCCGCCGTCGGGCGTGAGCGCGACGTTGGTGAAGATCGTGTTCTTCGCGAGCGACACCATCGCGTTCGGATTCGTCTTGTTCGACGTGCCCGGCGCGACACCGAAGAAACCGGCCTCGGGGTTGATCGCGCGGAGGCGGCCCTCGGCGTCCGGCTTGATCCACGCGATGTCGTCGCCGACGGTCCACACCTTCCAGCCCTGCTGCTGGAAATGCGGCGGCGGGATGAGCATCGCAAAATTCGTCTTGCCGCAGGCGCTCGGAAAGGCCGCCGCGACATAGGTCTTCTGCCCCTGCGGATTCTCGACGCCGAGAATCAGCATGTGCTCCGCCATCCAGCCTTCGTCCCGGGCCATCGCGGAGGCGATGCGGAGCGCGAAACATTTCTTGCCGAGCAGCGCGTTGCCGCCGTAGCCGGAACCGAAGCTCCAGATCTCGCGCGACTCCGGGAAGTGCACGATGTACTTTTCCTTGTTGGCTGGCCAGGCGACATCCGGCTGCCCCTTCGCCAACGGCGCGCCCACCGAGTGCACGCACGGCACCACGCGCTTGAAATCCTTGTCGATCAGCTCGAACACCTTTTTCCCGATGCGGGCCATGATGCGCATGTTCACGACCACGTAGGGCGAGTCCGTCAGCTGGACGCCGATCTGCGACATCGGCGAACCGATCGGGCCCATGCTGAACGGCAGCACATACATCGTGCGCCCCTTCATGCAGCCGGTGAACAGACCCTTGAGCGTCTTCCGCATCTCAAACGGGTTGACCCAATTGTTCGTCGGGCCCGCGGCCTCCTTCGACAATGCACAGATATAGGTCCGGTCCTCCACGCGCGCCACGTCGCTGGCGTCGGACCGGGCCAGATAGCAGCCGGGCCACTTTTCCTCGTTCAGTTTGATGAACGTGCCGCCCGCAACCATCTGCGCGCAAAGCTCGTCGTATTCCTCCTGCGAACCGTCGACCCAGTGGATCGCGTCGGGCTGACACAGCTCGACCATTTTCTCGACCCACCGCAGCAAGTTTTTGTTACTGCTGAGCGGAGTGGCGGAATTTCGTTTTTTCATTTCTACCCTGAACCCTAGTTCCCTTCCTTCGCGAGTAAACGGGAAAGCCCCTCGCCGCCCGACGGAAGAAGTTGGTTTTGCGCCGGATATAAGGGTGTTCCCGCGCCCGGTTTCCACCAGGATCGCCCCATGATGAAACTCTGTATTTTCGTCGGCACCACGGCGGGTGGCCTCGCCGGCGGCCTGCTCGCCGGTGCGATCGATCTGGATACGTTCTCGCTGGGCGGCTTCGCGCTCAGCGGCGTCGGCAGCCTCGTGGGCGTCTACGCCGGCTGGAAACTCGCACGGAAACTGGCGGAGTGAACGCCACCGCCCCGCCTCACCGCGGCAGCGACCCTCGCGTGAACCCGGCGGGCCCGCTCATCGCGATCGCCCCCCCCCGCTCGCTCACTTCGCCGGCTCGATGTGCACGGTCACGTCGCTGATCGTGTGCGGCACCGATGCGATCAGGGCATCTTTCACCGCATGGGCGATGTCGTGGCCCTGCCGCACCGTCAGCTCGCCGTCGACGCGCACCTGGATGTCCACAAGATGCGAGAGCCCGCTCTTGCGCACCCGCACTTTGTCGAGCGCTTGCACCCCGGCCACCGCGAGCGCGATCGCCCGCACCTCGTTCTCGAATGAGGTCGGCGCCGCCGTGTCCATCACGTCCCCCAGCGCCTTGCCGACCATGCCGACGCCGTTGAACGCGATGATCACACACGCAAACAACGCCGCCCAATCGTCGGCCGTCTCCCACCCCTTCCCGCCCCACAGCGCGATGCAGATGCCCACAAACGCCGCCGCCGAGGTCAGCGCATCCGAATAGTGGTGCAACGCCTCGATCCCCAGCGCCGTGCTCCCCACTTCCTCGCCCGCCGCACCCATCCGGCGCGAAAACCACATCTTCGTCGAAACCACGCCCGCGAGCACGACCAGCGTCCACCACGCCGGCGCCTGATGCGGCGTCATGATCTCGTGCACCGCGTGCACCGCAATCCAGCCGGCCATGAAAAAAACAAAGACCGCCACCGCGAGCGCCGCCAACGGCTCGGCCTTGCCGTGGCCGTAGGGATGGTCCGCGTCGGGCGGTTTCGCCGCCACCCGAAATCCCGCCCACACCAACGACGACGAAAGAATGTCCAGCAGCGACTCCGCCCCGTCCGCGATCAGCGCATACGTGTGCCCGAAAATCCCGCCCGCAAACTTCACCGCCGCCAGCACCGCGTTCAGCGCGATCCCGCGCAGCACCAGCTTCGCGCTCGCTTGGGCGCGGCGCTGCACGGCGGCATGGTGGTTGGACAGCTCGAGGGGCACGCGCGCCAGCAAGGGAACATCCCGGCGCCACCGCGAGCCCGCAATTGACCCCTCCCCGCCACCCGGACATTTTCCCCGCGCATGGCCGCCCACATCAGCGCTTCGTCCTCCGACCCCGTCAAACAGTTCTCCGTCTTCTGCGAAAACCGCGTCGGCCGCCTCTACGACCTCACCGCCCTGTTCAAGGATCACGATGTCCACGTCATGGCCATGACCGTGCTCGACACCACGGACAGCGCCATCGTGCGCGTGATCGTCGACGACCCCGACAAGGCCCGCGAGCTGATGGTGAACAATGATTTTCCCTACACCGAAACCGACGTGCTCGCGGTCGAGATCACCGACGAATCCGAGCTGAAGGGCGTGCTCGCGGCCCTCTTCGAAGCCGAGATCAACGTCTACTATGTCTACAGTTTCATGAAACGCCCCGAGGGAAAATCCGCCCTCGTCATCAACGCCGAAGATTCCGACGTCGCCGCGCAAGCCCTCAACCAACGCGGCTTCCGCGCCCTCAGCCAGAGCGACATCGCCCGGTGAGACCGCGCGTGGCGCCGGCTCGGTCGCCCCGCCGTCAGCTCTTCACTTCGCCCATCTTCTCGCCCTCGAGTTCGTAGAGCCCGGTCATGTAACCGTTCTCGAACATCGCGCCCACTTTGATGGACCCAAAAATCGAAATCGGGACGTCCATCAGCGGCTGCACCCCGTTCTTCATCTTCACCACGACCCACTCGTTCATGTTCGGCACCGAGCCGTAGCAGCAAGCCATCGTGTTGCGCATCAGCAGCAGCTCCGTGACGAGGCCCTTCTCCATCTTCACCGGCACCATGAAACCCGTGATCACCGCCTTCTTGCCGTTCCACGCCTTCACCCCGGCCGGAATCTGCTCCTCACCCGTCGGCGGCTTGGCCGTCGCATCCGCCGTCGGGTCGAAAGCCGGGGGCGTAAACGCATACGACGCCAACTGCTCGAAGCCGAGTTTCAGATAACCGTTTTCGAGACCGGGCTCCGCCACTTTCCCGGGCGCCGCCGCGTCGGCCA
Source organism: uncultured Opitutia bacterium (assembly GCA_903948415.1). Taxonomy (GTDB): domain Bacteria; phylum Verrucomicrobiota; class Verrucomicrobiia; order Opitutales; family Opitutaceae; genus GAS368. The sequence goes on from CAJAYO010000970.1 coordinate 3,748, forward strand.
CGGCCGCCGGCTTCGCATCCTCGGCCCGCACCGCCCCCGCCGCACTCAGGGCCACCGCCACCATTACGAGGGAAAAGAAGCGTGATTTCGACATAATGGCCCAGACGCTACCCGCGGGATTACGTTCGTCAAAAAATTCTTTTCGCCGGCCGACCCGTCGTCCCCGTCCGCCCGGTCGGACTGTCTGGCAACGTTCACGCCTTCGGCCGGGGCGATGTCCATTGACCCTCCCGGACCACCGCGGCACTCCCACCGCTTCATCCTCATGAGCCAGACCTATCGCGCTCTTTTGGTCGGCACCGGCAGCGTCGCCGAATCTCACCTGCGTGCCATCGACGGCGCCCACGGCCGCGTGCAACTCGTCGGCGCGGTCGAAGTCGACGCCGCGCGTCTCCGGGCGTTTGGCGAGCGCCACAAGATCCCCGCCCTCTTCTCCGACTACGCCGCCGCCCTCCGCGATCTCCGGCCCGACCTCGTCCTCATTGCGGCGCCGCCCGCGCTGCACGCCGACATGTGCATCGCCGCACTCGAAGCCGGCGCCTGGGCCCTGTGCGAAAAACCCTTCTGCGCCTCCCTCGCCGAACTCGACCGGATCGAAGCCGCCGAACGCCGCACCGGCCGCTTCGCCGCCTGCATTTTCCAACAACGCTTCGCCTCGTCCACCGCCCACCTCCGCCACCTCGCCGCCGAGGGCCTGCTCGGCCGCCCGCTCGTCGCCGTGTGCCACACCCTCTGGTTCCGCGACGCCTCCTATTACGCCGTCCCATGGCGCGGCAAATGGGCCACCGAGTTCGGCGGGCCCACCATGGGCCTCGGCATCCACGCCATGGACCATCTGCTCCATCTCCTCGGCGACTGGGCCGAAATCCGCGCGCAGGTCGCCACCCTCGACCGCGCCATCGAGGTCGAGGACGTCTCGCTGGCCCTCATCCGTTTCGCCAACGGCGCCCTCGCCGCCGTCGTCAACAGCGCCCTCAGTCCCCGTCAGGAAACCTACCTCCGCCTCGACTACCAGCGCGCCACCGTCGAACTCACCCATCTCTACGGCTACACCCGCGACAACTGGCGCTTCACCCTCGCGCCCACCGCCCACGAGGAGGGCAACAGCCTCGCGCAGGCCTGGCAGAGTTTCCCGCCCGACACCGGCTCGACCCACACCGCCCAACTCGCCGAATTCATCCACAACCTCGACACCGGCACGCGCCCGCTCACCAGCGGCGACGACGCCCGCCGCACGCTCGACCTGCTCACCGCCCTCTACAAAAGCGCCTTCACCGGCCGCCCGGTCGCGCGCGGCAGCATTCTTCACGGCGATCCGTTTTACACCGCGCTCCACGGCGGCGGTTCGCCCTTGCGCGCGAAACCCGCCGCGCCTGCCAGCCCCTGACGTCCACGACTCAGGACACCGGCGCGAGCGTCTCCGCCACCGGCGTCCGATAGGCTTTAATCGCCGGCACCACGCCGCCCAGCGCACACAATCCGACCATCGCGAGCGGGCACACCCACAGCACCGCGTGCTTCGCGCCCACGTCGAGCACCACGCCGGTCTGCGCCCGGATCACCTCGGCAACGCCGGTCAACAGGCCGAAATACACCGCGAACCCGACGACCGCGCCCAGCGCACCGATGCAGGCCGCCTCCGCCACCACCGCCCCGAAAATCAACCGCCGCCGCGCCCCGAGCGCGCGCAAAATTGCCAGATCCCGCCGCCGCGCGCTCATCGAATTATAGATGCTCGCGAGCACCGAGCCCGCCGCCACCAGCGCCACCAGATACGCCACCAGCGTCAGCACCTGGTCGAACCACGCAATCTTCCCGAACAGTTCCGCGATGATCGCCCCCACCGGATACGCCAGCGTCAGCCGGTTGCCCTGCTTGTTATACATCATGTCCAGCATGAAGCCCGCGCTCGCCGTCCGC
>CAJAYO010000971.1 GCA_903948415.1 uncultured Opitutia bacterium
CGCCCGAGGTGGGCCGGCCGCTCCGCGGGCGGCGGATCGCAGGTCGTGGCGTGACTCGTTGAGCCGCGCGCGGAGCGCACGGCCCACCCCGGGAAAACTGAGCGCGGCAAGAAAGTGAGATGCGCCCCTCCGCACCGCCCGTCGCGCGCGGAGTTGCTTCGCGCCCGGAAATCATTCAACCGTGACGTTCCATGTTCGAATCTCTCACGGAAAAACTCGGCAACGCCCTGCGCAACCTCCGCGGCGTCGGCAAGCTCACGGAAGAAAACATGGCGGACGCACTCAAAGAAGTGCGCACCGCCCTCCTCGCCGCCGACGTGCATTTCAAGGTCGCGCGCGAATTCGTCGAGCGCGTCCAAACCCAGTGCGTCGGCCAGGACGTCCTCAAGGGCGTCGCCCCCGGCCAGCAGATCGTCAAGATCATCCACGACGAGTTGGTGAAGCTCCTCGGTGAGGGCGCGAACACCCTCTCCACCGCGCGCCCGCTGAAAATTCTGATGGTCGGCCTCCACGGCTCCGGCAAGACGACCTCGTCGGCCAAGCTCGGCAAGCTGCTCAAAAAACGCGGCTACCGGCCCTTCGTCGTCGGCTGCGACATTTACCGGCCCGCCGCCATCGACCAGTTGGAGATTCTTTCGAAACAGGAAGAACTCGGCTTTTATTCCGACCGCGCCTCGCAGGACGTCCCCGCCATCGGCGTCGCCGCCCTCGCCGCCGCGCAAACCGCGACCGCCGACTGCATCATCTTCGACACCGCCGGTCGTCTCCAGATCGACCACGCGTTGATCGAGGAAGTGAAACGCCTCCACGCCCGCGTGCAGCCCGACGAAGTCCTCCTCGTCGTCGACGGCGCGCTCGGCCAAGAAGCCGTCAACGTGGCCAAAGCGTTCCATGACGCGCTGTCCCTCACGGGCCTGATTCTGACCAAGATGGACGGCGATGCCCGCGGTGGCGCCGCGCTCTCCATCAAGTCGATCGCCAACGTCCCGATCAAATTCATTGGCACCGGCGAAAAGACCGCGGATTTCGACACGTTTTACCCCGAGCGTCTCGCGTCGCGCATCCTCGGCATGGGCGATGTCGTTTCCCTCGTCGAAAAGGCGCAGGAGACGATTGACGTCAAAGAGGCCGAGAAAATGGCCGAGACGCTCCGCAAGGGCGACTTCAACCTCGAGGACTTCCTCGCGCAGATGCAGCAGGTGAAGAAAATGGGCTCCATGCAGAGCATCATGGGGATGATGCCCGGCATGAGCGGCATGCAACTCCCCGAGGGCGCCGACAAACAAATGGCGCGCACGGAGGCCATCATCAAATCGATGACGAAGCAGGAGCGCCGCAAGCCCGAGATCCTCAACGGCAACCGCCGCAAGCGCATCGCCGACGGCTCGGGCGTGAAGATCGTCGAGGTCAACCAGCTCCTCAAACAGTTTCAACAGATGCAGCAGATGATGAAGATGATGAAAGGTGGGGGGGCCAAAAAGATGATGCGGCAGATGGAAGCCATGCAGGCCCAGCAGGGGAAATCGCGTTTTTGAGGATTTTTCGCCCGCGCAATTCGGCTCAAGGCTGAAGGCCGCTATACTCGCCAAATATACTCACCCCCGTCGGACCCACCGCCCGAAATCAGCGGACTTTCGGAACCGGCGTTTTAGCCCAACGTCCGTGGGTTTTTCGATTGTCGGCCCGGCCGGGGGCCGGGTTCCCGCCCACCGGGCGGGCCGACAAAGGCAAAGTCTGAAACCGAGGGGACGTGGGTATTCCCCACCGATTTCACCGATGAAGACCCGATAAAACCACCGGCGCGCCGACCCGGCGGCCTTCACGCCCGTGCGTCTCGGTGCAATCGCTGGTTAAAGTCTGAATGTTTGGGCCCGTGGGCCTCAAGGAGCGCTGGGCCCCTGCGCGGGCTGGGTCACGGCCGCGCCTGGTTCCGGTGAACGCCCCAGAAAGGCTTAACCCTGAATCCGTTAATAGGGACGGCGCCCCCCCCTCCAGCGGACCGCCGCCCGGTCCGCCGGCCAAGGCCCCCCACCGGTCGCGCCCGCCGCGAAATCGACGCGCTCCCGTCACGGAGCGGCGGTTTTCCAACCGCCGAGGTGCGCCGGCTCGCCCGCCTCGCCCGGTTCGCCGGCCTGGTCTGACCGCGCTTCCCCCGCCAAAACGCCCTCGAATCGTCCCCGAATCGTCCCCGAAGGTTCCGGCCAGCTTCCCTGAAGGATCCCGGAAGGATCTCGCCAGCTACCTGGAAGGATCTCGGAAGGATCCCGCCCCCGTCACCCTCCGCTCGCGCCCGCCGCGAAATCGACGCGCTCCCGTCACGGAGCGGCGGTTTTTACCGCCGAGGTGCGCCGACTCGCC
>CAJAYO010000972.1 GCA_903948415.1 uncultured Opitutia bacterium
ACGGTGAACGGCGCGGCTTCGCCAAAAACTTGACCGCCGACGAGGCCGGTGCGGACTAACTGGCCCTCGGCCTGCACGATCACGACGTTCTCGCGGGTTTCGAGCACCGTGAGCTTCAGCACCTCCGGCTTTAGGTGGAGCGCCTATGCGGTGAACTCCTCCGCACTCGCGCCCAAGGCGGTCCGCGCTTTTCGCGCGGCGTCAGGGAGGAACAGTTTGTCGAGCAGCTCGGGGAAATCGAAACCGGTCGGGTTGCGTTGGAACAACGCGAGACACGCCAGCAGCGCGTGTTGCTCGTGCAGCTTGGACGCTTCCTCGAAACCAAGCAGCGGACTCACGTGAAACGTGCCGCTGGGATCGAGCACGATCACCCGCTCACGTTCGCGGTAGGCGCGGATGACGAGGAAGGGTTGCAACGCGCAGAGCGTCACGGCGATCAACGCGACGATGCACCAGAGGCGCGCCGCCATCGCATGATCGGCGAAGAGTTCGAGGGGACGCCATGGACGACGCGGCCGGCTGGCCGGGTCGGGTCGCACATGGGGCGCGGGCGTTTCACGAAGGGTTGTCATGGCGTAAGGCGGTCAGATGGAGGTTTGCGGCGCGGGCAATTGAGCCATGCCGAGGGTGGCGGCGGCGCGGGCGTCGCCGCTGGGATCGGCGGCAGCCGGTGCGGGCGACGATGGTGGGGGTGGTCCGGCTGGGGGTGGTGGCGGAGGCATTCCCGATCCGCCGCCGGCGTTCCCGCCGCCCGTCTTGGCCGCCGCTTGGGCCGCAACGGCAGGGGCGGCTGCGCCTCCCGTCTTGATGGTCTTCATCACTGCGGCGATTTGCTGGAGCGCGAAGAGCTGTTGCAGCGCGGTGCCGCCACCGCCCGAAATCGGCGACCCAGAGCAGAGGAGTCCCTGCATCAGAAAAGGCGTCGCGACCGTGCCGATGATGATCCAGAGCGCCGCGAGGAGCCCGCCGAGGAGGCTCGCGAACGAGGCGGCATCAATCTGGCCCGGCGTCAGGTCGTAGGCCGTGGCGAGATTGTCCGCATAGGCCGTGAGCAGGTGGTAAGCGACCAGCTCGGTGACCGCGAAGCCGACGGGCCACGCGAGGACCGCGAGCGTTTGCTGCACGTAGCGTGTCGCAAGCTGCGCCTGCGAGGGGATCATGTAGAGCGCGAGCGCGATCGGCAGAAACAGGTAGCAGAGAAGTTTCAGCGCGAACTGCAGGACGAGAAACGGCAGTTGGAGCAGACTCCCAATGAGCACCATCAGCTTGGCCGCACCGTAAAGAAACGCCTGGTAAACCGTCTCGCCGATCCGCCGCAAGCTGAACTCGGTGCTGCTGGCGCTGACCGTCTCGCGCAAGCGCGCCGAGGTCCGCATCGGGTGCTCCGTGTAGCCTTCCTGCACGGTGTTGGCGACCGTCAGAAAAACCCGCTCGGTGAAGCCGAACCAAAACGGTAGTGTGGCGACCAAGCCGACAATCACGGTCGCGCGGACAAAAGGTCGCGTGAGTCCCTCCATATCGGCGCGGGCCTGCTGGATTTGGAGCACGAGTCCGACCACGCAGACGAAGAACACGATCACGCGAAGCGCATCGGTCAGGGAGATGATGCTCTCCCGTAGGCCTGGAGCGAAGTTTTCCATTAGTTACGGCCCTCCCGCGGACGCTGGCGCAATTCTTCCTGCCGGAGTTTCTCCATGAGGCGTTTCGTCGTCGCCGGGTCGGAGGTATAATCGGTCCGGGTGTCGGGCTTGATCCCGGCCTGCCACCCATCCATCGGCTTCGACGCCGACGGCGTCGGGGCGGGGAGATCGGAGACCGGCGGCACGGTGACCGCCGTCCGAATGGCGTGGCGGAGCGTCAACCATCCGCACAGCGCGAGACCGATGACGAACGCGAGGATGATGAGGTGCATTCGCTTCATGGCCGCGTGTAGCTCGTCGGCGTCACCTTCACGGATTGCTGCCACGCCCCGACGATGGCCAAGGTCTCGCGCTCCTCGGCGAGCTGTTTTTCCAAAAAATCCTGCCGCTCCTTCGCAGCCTGATTCTCGTTGAGAATCTGCTGCGTCTGAAGCTTGTCCGCCTCGTCGCGCC
>CAJAYO010000973.1 GCA_903948415.1 uncultured Opitutia bacterium
AACTGCGATCAACCACAAGCTGAGCGGCGGCTGCTCCTCAGGCAGCAGCGAGTTCCGGCTCGATGTGGACGCCAACCGCGACCTCCCCGGCACCACGACGCCCAACCCGAACGTCGGCCAGCTTTACGATCAGGGCGGCGCCTCCCATGCCCTCGAATTCCACCACCGCGACGATTGGCGCGTCACCCTCTCCTACGAGCTCGATCTCGCGCGCAAGTTCGCGCCGAACCATGCCACCTGGAAAAAATTCCTCGGCCGCCATCGCTTCTCCGGTCTCTCCACCGGCACGAAGTCCAACGATCGCGGCCAGCTGAATTTCGACCGGCGCATCCTCGACGAGCCGGTCATCCCGGGCGTCACGCCTCAGCCCAAGACCGTCTCCGGCTGGGCCAATCACGCCTCCCGCCAGCCCCGGTTTCGCCACTACTTCACCAACCCCTCCGAGCCCACCCAGGCCGCCTTCTCGATGACCGGCGACGTCTCGCTCACCGACGCCAATGGCCGCCCCTACCCGCTCTCCCTCTCCGACACCCCGCTGCGCGCGGCCGACGGCAAGCGCCTCGCCGCCGGCCAGGTCGCCCGGGGCAGTCTGAACCAATCCGTCGCCCAGATTTTCGCCTGGCCGGGCTTTTTCCTCCCCGACCGCGAGCGGCGCGACCGGCTGGTGCTCACGTATGGCTATCGGAAGGACAGCGCCAAATCCGCCAGTTTCGACGCGGCCTCCACCACGCAGGATTTCTCCGGCCTCTTCCCGGTGCTGTGGGACAGCCGCTACGCCGCCTACGGCCCCACGCAGACGGGCATCAACCGGAATATCGGCCTCGTCGCGCGCCCGCTCCCGTGGCTCACCGCGTTCTACAACACCTCCACCACCTTCGATCTCAACATCGGCCGGTACGATCCCTTCGGCAATGATATCCCCGGCGCAGGCGGCGACGGCCGCGACTACGGCCTCCGGTTCGATCTGTTCGGCGACAAGCTCACCCTCCGGCTCAACCAATACGAAAACGCCCTCGGCCCGCAGCGCGCCTCGAACCAGATCAACCAGTTTCGCGACACGTTCTTCAATATCGAGCAGCGCGTCCTCGCCCTCGATCCCACCGCCCCCACGATCAACGTCACCGACGGCAACAAGCGGGGCTACCGCACCGCCGGCCGGCCGAATTATTTCATCATGTCGGACTTCAGCTCCCATGGCTACGAGGCCGAGCTGAATTTCTCGCCGACGCGCAGCTGGAACATCCGCCTCAACGGCGCGAAGTCCGAGGCCGTCGAATCCAACATCGGCGGTCCGTGGTATGCCTGGCGCGACGCGCGCCTGCCCGTCTGGACTGCCGTCGTCGCCAAGAACGGTGAGCGCGACCCCGCCGGCCAGCCCGTCACTTGGAAAACTGCGCCCTTCAGCGCCACCGCGCCGACCGGCCAGACGCTCGAACAATACTACAACAACACCCTCGTCGGCCAGGCCCTCGCCTTCATGACCGCTGCCGATGGCCGCGCCACCGCCACCACCCTGGTCCTCGGCCCCCAGACTCCCCACGCGCCCCGCCGCCAAAACGCTTCCCCTCACTGTCGCCGATCGCGCCCGCCTCAACGGCCGCTTCACCAACGGCACGACGCAGAGCAGCCGCTCGCTCCGCCGCGTCGATCGATCGTATCGGCCCGCACTTCTAGCCTTCCGCCGGGCCGCCCAGCGGCCATCAGATCGT
>CAJAYO010000974.1 GCA_903948415.1 uncultured Opitutia bacterium
GCGGTGAAAAAGTGAGCCGCGTGCCGTCAGGCCGGGTGCGCGCGGTCGGGGTGGCGTGCCTCGTGGTGGCGGGGTGCGCGCCGTTGGCGGGCTGCCTCGCGTACCGGGTGGTGAGCGCGCCCGTGAAGGTGGCGGGCGCGGCCGTGATCGCCGTGGGCGAGACGGCGGGCGCGGTGGTGACCGCGACGGGCAAAGTGGCGGTGAGCGCGGTGAGGGCCGCGGGCGCGGCGGGCAGCGGCGGGCTCGACGCGGCGAGCCGGCTCGCGCAAACGGGGATGGTGACCCTGGTCGATGCGGCGACCGGGACGATGGTGCGCGTGCCGTGGACCGAGGGTCTCACCCTCGCGGGGGCGAGCCAGACGGCGAAGATGAGCGTCGCGCAGCGCGCGGTGGACGTGGTGCGGGCGGGGAAAATCGTGTATGCCGCGACGCGTCCGACCGGCGACGGAGCGGCGCTCGCGTCGGGCGATGTGGTGCGGTTGGGGAAGTAGCGTCGCGGCCCGGACGATGCGTGACCCGGTGCAACCGGGCGGGCGGAGGGGGCGCGCGGCTCGGCTGGCTGGCGCGCGCCGCGACGGGTCAGTGCAGGCTGCGTTTTTTCGGGGTCGTTGCCCTCGTGCGGCCACTGCCGCGACCAGAGCCGTGGGCCGCACCAACGGACCGCCGGGGCGGCGGCGGGCCGGCTTCATGCGCCCGGCTGAAATTGAAGCGGATAGGTGCGGCAGAATGAGGCCGCGGAGCGGCTGGTCAGCGGCGGCGGGCTTGGGGAGGCCAGGCGGCGGCCACCCGGACGTCCGCGGCGCCGCGTGGGCGGGGTACGACCGGTGGGGGGACGCTGGCGGGACGATTCGAGGACGATTCGAGGACGATTCGAGGACGGATTGAGGACGATTCGAGGACGGATTGAGGACGATTAGAGGACGGATTGAGGACGTTTAGGCGACGGAAGTGCCGTAAGGCCCCCCGGCGATGGCGCCGAGGCGGGTGAGGGGCGGGAGCCCCCGGAGGGTGGCCCGGGGGCCGGGCCGGGCCCCGGCGTCCCGGGGGAGGGTGGAAACAGGCGGTGGGAACGGATTCATGGCTAAACCTTTCTCGGGCGTTCACCGGAACCCGGCGCGGCAGAGAGCCGAGCCATCGCAGGTGCACGCGCACCCTAACCGATTCCGGCATCCGCGCGTTAATCGTTAATTTCGGTGCGAGCATCGTTAATTTCGATGCGACCATCGCGCCGATCGATGCACGGCGAGGGGGGCATCGCCCTCTTCGCCGGTTGCTCTTCCCGGGGGCGCGCCCCGAGGGGTCTTCGCGGGCGCGGCCACACCGGCCGGAGGGCATCCCGCCGTCGGCGTTGAGCGGCCGGCTCCTGAAACGGGCGCGGGAACTGGGGGTGACACGGGGTGCCCGCCGGTCCGTCGCGCTGCCGGCGGCGGGCCAGCGGTTGCTCCAGCACCCCCGCGACGACATCGCGCGGCTCGACGCGCGGGGCGAAAAACGGCGCCCGGCTCCGGGGCCGTGCACTCACGCTCTCGGGCGGGGAGGCGCAGATCGGGCGGAAAGCCCCGACTACCGTGGCGGCGGGCGCGTCGGGGGGATGGTTTTTACACCTCGCCCCCTCCCGCCCTCAGCTCCGGCCGGGGATTCAGTTTCCGGCGAACCCGAGACGATATCGGCCGGCCGTGCGGCCCAGGCGCAGGCGGGCGTTGAAGGTGGTCGACAGATTGGCCGACGTGAGGACTTCGGCGCGCGGGCCGGCGGCGACGACGCGGCCGGCGCGCAGCAGGAGCGTGTGGGTGAAGGCCGGGGTGATTTCTTCGACGTGGTGCGTCACGAGGACGAGCGCGGGGCCGCGGCGGCGGCGGGCGAGTTTTTCGAGGAAGCGGAGGAATTTTTCGCGGGCGACCGGATCGAGGCCGGCGCACGGTTCGTCGAGGATGAGCAGTTGCGGGCGGGCCATGAGCGCCCGGGCGATGAGCACGCGCTGGCGTTCGCCCTGCGAGAGGTAGGCCCACTCGCGGTCGGCGAGGTGCGCGAGCCCGACGGAGCGCAGGAGGCGCAGGGCGGCGCCGCGGTCGGCGCGGGTCCCGGCGTGCCAGAGGTCGAGCTGCGCGTATTTGCCGCTGATGACGGTGTCGCGCGTGACCTCCGAAGGGGGGATTGAGGCGGTGAAGGCGCTGGTGACGACGCCGAGGTGGAGGCGGAGTTCGCGCCAGTCGGCGGCGCCGTAGCGGCGGCCGAGCACGGAAAATTCGCCGGCGGTGGGCGAGAGGAAGCCGGTGAGGGCTTTGAGGAGCGAGGTCTTGCCGGAGCCGTTGGCGCCGAGGATGACCCAATGCTCGCCGCGGGCGACGCGCCAATCGACGCGGCGCAGGATCGGGGTGGGGCCGCGCACGATGCGCAGGCCGGTGACTTCGAGGACGGGCTTCATCGGGGCGGAGTTTGCGCGGGCGTGATTGCACCGGTCAACCGCGTCCCTCAACGTGGCGCGATGCGTTGTCTCAAACTCTGTCTCGTTGGCTGGATGCTCGTGGTGGTCGCGCAGGCGCGGCCGTTCACGGTCGTCGCCTACAACGTGGAGAACCTCTTCGACGTCGACGGCGTCGCGACCTACGAGGATTTCCAGCCGGCGCGCTACACCCGGGCCCACGCGCTGACCAAGCTGCAGAACATCGCCCGGGCCGTGGCGCGCTTTGAAGGCGGTCGCGGGCCCGATGTGCTGCTGTTGAGCGAGATCGAGGTCGACGCGACGCCGGGCAAGGCCCCGCCCGACTACGACGGGATTCTGGCGCGCTACGCGGGACTGCGGCTGGAGGCGATGCTCGGCCCGAAGTTTGACGCGGCGATCGGCGATCTTCCGGCGGAGGCGCTGCTCGCCAAGGCCTTGGCGGATGCCGGGATGACCGGTTACCAGATGGTGATCGGCGACGCGCCGCCGGCGCCCGGTGAGCGCAAGCAGGAGATCACGTGCGCGGTGTTCACGCGGTTTCCGATCAAGCAGGCGCGGGCGCATCCGACCCCGGGGGCGCGCGCCATTTTGGAAGTGGTGGTCGAGGTCGACGGGGCGCCGCTCCATTTGTTCGCCAACCACTGGAAATCCGGTGCGAGCGATCCCGAGACGGAAAAGACCCGGGCCGGCAACGCGCGCACGCTCCGCACCCGGCTCGACGAAATCTTCCGGGCGGATCCGCACGCCGACGTCGTGATCGGCGGCGACCTCAATTCGCAGTATAACCAGAAGCAGCGTTATCCGAAGATGAAGACGACGGCCCTCAACGACGTGCTCCGCTCCCAGGGCAATGAGCTCGCCGTGCGCGGCCCGTCGCGCGACCTGTACAATCTGTGGTATGAGCTGCCGGTGGCGGACCGCGGCAGCGACACCTATCGCGGCGAATGGGGCACGCTGATGCACCTGATCGTTTCGCGCGGGCTCTACGACTACCGCGGGGTGCAATACGTCGACAATTCCTTCGCCGTCGCGAAGTTTGCCGGGCTCAATGCCGACGACAAGGGGCTGCCGGTGCGCTGGTCGTTCGAAGGCCCGGCCGGGCAGGGATTTTCCGACCATTTTCCGGTCGCGGCGAAATTCATCACGGTGGCGGACAACCGGGCCGACAACTATCTGGCGCTGCGCCGGGCCTCGGCCGAAGGGGCCGCCGATGCCGCCCCGGTGCTGACCGTCGACTACGCCGCGATGGATCTGGCGAAAGTCGCGCTCACGGCGGCCGCGCTGCCGGCGGGGGCGAGCCTCCGTGCGGACGGTTACAAAGGGAAAATTGTCCGGGTGGAGGGGGTCGTCGCGCCGGGCGCGCGGCTGGCGGTGGCGTTCCGCGGCGAAACCTACGACGTGTTCAGCCATGACGCGGAGTTCCGGAAAAAACTTCGCGCCGAGTTTCAGGCGGGCCAGACCGTGCGTTTCTACGGCGAGCTCGGGCAATACAAGGAGCGCTGGCAATTCGTCATCCAAGACCCAAGCTGGGTGAAATGACCGCGCTGAAAGTTTACACGCTCTCGAACTGCGACACGTGCCGGAAGGCGGTGAAGTGGCTGCGGGCGCACGGCGTGGCGTTCGCGGAGCTGGCCATCCGCACCACGCCGCCGACGGAGGACGAACTGCGCACGATGCTCGCGGCCGGTGGGGGCGAGCGCCGGAAACTGTTCAATACCTCGGGCGCGGACTATCGCGCGCAGAGCCTCGGCGAGACGCTGCCGACGCTCTCGGACGCCGCGGCGCTCGGGCTCCTCGCGGGCAACGGCAATCTGGTGAAACGGCCCTTCGCGATCGGTGCGGGGGTGGCGCTGGTGGGCTTCGACGAGGCGGCGTGGACGGCGGCGTTGGGCAAAAAATGAAACCGCCCGAGACCGATCCCGCCACCATCCAGCTGCGGCTGCGCGATCTGGCGCAGCTGTTCAACTCGATGGATCCGTCGCCCTTTCACGAGCGCGACCTGGATGCCGACGCCGAGGAATTTATCATGGGCTGGGCGCGGGAGCATGCCGCGGACCGCGAGTTTCATCTGGAAATCTACCTGGCGGAGGCGCCGAAGCCGGAGCGGGCCGCGGGATTGGAGGAGTCGCTGCGGAATTATTTCCGGGTGCGTGCGGGGGCGAAGGAGCGGGAGTTCCGGCAGCTGATGCGGCGGGGGCGGGCGAGCCTCGCGGTGGGGCTGGTGTTTCTGGCCGGCTGCTTTGTCATCGGGGAACTCGTGGCGAAAATCGGGCAGGGGACGGCGGCGGAGTTGACGCGCGAGGGGCTCACGATCGGCGGTTGGGTGGCGATGTGGCGTCCGTTGGAGATCTATCTTTACGACTGGTGGCCGTTGCGCGACGAGCGCCGGCTGCTCGAACGGCTTGCGCGCGTGCGGGTGCGGCTCATTCTGCCTCCCACTTAAGCCGCCATGAACTCCTCCTCCTCCGATTCTTTCCGCGATACCGTCCTCTGGTTGTCTGCGCACACCCGGTTCCCGGCGAGCCGGCTGGCGCCCCAAGCGGAGACGCTGCTGTGCTTTGCGGCGGCCGCGGCGGCCGAGGAAGCGGAGGAGCAGCGGCGGTTTCTGATCAAGCCGCGCGACCCGGCGCAGACCTCGGCGTTGCGGGCGCATGCGCTCCGCCGCTCGCAGGTCCACTTCAAGTGCGACAACAGCGCGAAGGTGTAACGGGCCGCGGTCGGCGTTGAGGCACCGGCGGTCGGGGCGGACGCCGTCGCCGCCGCGCGGTGCGCATATCTTGCAGCGGGGCGGGCCGGGGCGGACGGCCGGCCGACGGCGCTTCGCGCGGTTTTATTTCCACGCAAGATGTTAATGAGATTGGATCTTCCGTGATGCTCCGCGCGCCGGGACCGCCGGAGGGTGCGCGAGCCGAGTTGCAGCAATAAATGCACAGCTCTTCGCAACCCGCGCGGAGAGGGCCGAGGGCGTTTGGCCCTATAGTGGCGCGGTTCAACTCGAACCTGCCATGAAAACCAAACCCACCTCTGTCCCGACGTTCGCCGAGCCTTCCGAGGCCGAGATTCAAAAGGTCGCCTATCGACTCTGGGTCGAGGGCGGTTGTCAGGAGGGCGTCGAGAGCGACAACTGGTTCGCGGCGAGAGAATTGATCCGTCACCACCACGGGCGGGTCCCCGACCACCCCCGCCATCACGCGGAGGCGCCCGCCACCGCTCCCGCCGCTCCCGCTCCCGCCGCCGCCGCTCGCGCCGGCACCGCGCCGGCGAAAAAATAACCCGCTCCCCCCTCATGGCCATCGTCCCCCTGACCCTCACGATCAGCCTCTGCCTCGTCTTCACCTTCGTCCTCTTCTTCCTGCGCGAACATGCGCGTGGTCGGCTCAGCAGTGCCGAGCGCGACTCGCTGTTGCCGCTGGCCGACGAGACCCCGCGGCTGGCGCTCTCCGGGGCGCCGCGCTCCCCGGCGCGGGGGCATGAGGATGACCCCGAGGCCGAGGGTTGCGGGTGCCGCGACGGTTCGCGTCCGCCCTGCGCCGGCTGTGTGAAGCGCCACGCGCCCGTCTGATTTTTTCTCCATGTCCGATCGTAAAATCACCCTCGAGTTCAACGACAAAGTCGTCCGCCAGTTCATGCTCGCGTCCCTGATCTGGGGCGCGGTCGGCATGGTGGTGGGCCTGCTCATTGCCGCGCAGCTCAATTTCTGGCAGTTGAATTTCGGCACGTCGTGGCTGACGTGGTCGCGCCTGCGGCCGCTCCACACCAACGCCGTGATCTTCGCGCTGGTCGGCAACATGATGTTCGCCGGCATCTATTACTCGACCCAGCGCCTCGTGAAGGCGCGGTTGGCGAGCGATTTTCTGTCGTCGCTCCACTTCTGGGGCTGGCAGGCGATCATTCTGGCGGCGGCGATCACGCTGCCGCTCGGTCTGACGCGCGGCAAGGAATACGCGGAGCTGATCTGGCCGATCAACGTCGCGGTCACGCTCATCTGGGTGGTGTTTGCGGTGAATTTCTTTTGGACGCTGGCGAAGCGCCGCGAGCCGAGTCTTTACGTCGCGCTCTGGTTTTACATTTCGACGATCATCACGATTGCGGTGCTCTACATCGTGAACCACCTGTCGATTCCGACGAGTTTCACGCACAGCTATCCGGTGTTCGCCGGCGTGCAGGACGCGTTGGTGCAATGGTGGTATGGGCACAACGCCGTGGCGTTCTTCCTGACCACGCCGATCCTCGGCATCATGTATTACTTCGTGCCGAAGGCGGCCGAGCGTCCGGTGTATTCCTACCGCCTCTCGGTGATCCACTTTTGGTCGCTGGTGTTTCTCTACATCTGGGCCGGCCCGCACCATCTGCTCAACACCGCGCTGCCCGGCTGGCTGCAGAACCTCGGGATGACGTTCTCGCTGATGCTGTGGGCACCGTCCTGGGGCGGCATGCTCAACGGCCTGCTGACGTTGCGCGGGGCCTGGCACAAACTCCGCACCGACCCCGTCCTGAAGTTCTTCGCCGCGGCGGTGACGTTCTACGGCATGGCGACCTTCGAGGGCCCGCTCCTTTCGATCAAGTCCGTCAGCGCGCTCGCCCACTACACCGACTGGATCATCGGCCACGTGCACGCGGGGGCGCTCGGCTGGAACGGCTTCATGACGGCCGGCATGATCTACTGGCTGCTTCCGCGGCTGTGGAACAAGCCCCTGTACTCCACCTCGCTCGCCAACCTCCATTTCTGGCTCGGGACGGTCGGCATTTTGCTCTACGTCGCCGCGATGTGGGTGAGCGGCATCACGCAGGGCCTGATGCTCAACGCCACGACGGAGGGCGGCACGATCCTCGCCTATCCCAACTTCCTCGAGACGCTCAACACCATCCGGCCGCTGATGCTGATGCGCGTGATCGGCGGCGGCCTGTATCTCGTGGGCTGGCTGCTCATGGCCTACAACGTCTGGCAGACGCTCCGCGGCGCGGTGCCGGTCAACGGCAGCATCGAAGTCTTCGAGGACGAGTCCGACCACGCCAAGCCGCGCGCGATGGGGCTGGTCGGTTCGTTCCTGAATCCGCCCGTGCTCTTCTCGGTCTTCGGGGTCGCCTTCGCCTGTGTGTGGATGTTCGGCAGCGATTTCATCAGCATTGCCGGCCTCGTCGGCACGATGGTCTGTGTCGTGCTGGCCTACGCGCACTACGAGTCGCGCGGCAAGAAGTGGGGCGATTGGTACGACCGTCTCCTGATCAGCACGCTGCCCTTCACGGTGCTGACGTTTCTCGCGATCATCGCCGGCGGCCTCATCCAGATCATCCCGACCGTCGTCGCCCACAACGCCGCGAGCACCGAGGACCGCAAGCAGACGCCCTATACGCCGCTGGAACTCGCCGGCCGCGACCTCTACGTCCGGGACGGCTGCTACCTCTGCCACTCGCAGATGATCCGTACGCTGGTGCCGGACGTCCTGCGCTACGGGGACTACTCCCGGCTCGGCGAGTCGATCTACGACCACCCGTTCCAGTGGGGTTCGAAGCGCAACGGGCCGGACCTCGCGCGCGTCGGCGGCAAGTATCCGAATGTTTGGCACCTGCGCCACATGGAGGACCCCCGCGCGATCTCGGTCGGCTCCAACATGCCGTCCTACGCGTGGCTGCTGACGAACACGCTCGATACGTCGACGCTCGCCCGGAAGATTTCCGTGCAGCGGACCCTCGGGGTGCCGTATCCCAACTGGACGCCCGAGCAGATCATGGCCCGGGTCGATACGCAGGCCCAAGCCATCGCCGCCGACCTCAAGACCGCCGGCGCGTATGTTGCGGCCGACAAGGAAATCATCGCGCTCATCGCCTACCTGCAGCAGATGGGCCACTTTGAAGCGGTGTCGCCGGTCCAACCCGGGGCGACGAACTGACCGCCGTGTCCGACCCCCGCCACCCAGCCCTCAAC
>CAJAYO010000975.1 GCA_903948415.1 uncultured Opitutia bacterium
CCCGAAGGATCCGGCCAGCTTCCCCGAAGGATCCGGCCACCGTCCCCACCGGGCGCGCTCGCCTCTCGGAAGGCTCCGCGCCATCGCGGGGGCCGCCGGCCTCGCCTGACGGCCCTTCCGCCGCCAAGCGCCCCTCGAACTGTCCGCGTTGCCTCACCGAGAATGTTACCGCGTGCAATCGTTGCCTCACGTGAAATGTTACCAGGGGTAGTCGTTGCCTCACGAGGTATGTTACCATTGGCGCCACCTCACAACCGAGGAACCCATGAAAACAAAGATCACGTTGTCGGCGCGCGTCGAATTGGCCCGGGCGCTTCGAGTGCGCTATCGCAGCGCCAGCGGAGACGCCAAACATCAAATCCTGACCGAGTTTGTGGCGGTCAGTGGCTATCATCCGAAATCCGCCATTCGCATCCTCAACCAGGACGATGACGTCTCGCGTCGACCAGCGACGCGTCAACGGTCACCGCTCTACGACGAAGCGGCACGCCAGGCCTTGATCGTGTTGTGGGAGGCGTCGGACCGAGTTTGCGGCAAGCGGTTGAAGCCACTGTTGCGGATCTTGCTGCCATCGTTGGAGCGGCACGGGCACTTAAAACTGGACGAGGCGATTCGAACGAAAGTGTTGGCGATGAGCGCGGCGACCATCGACCGGTTGCTCCGCTCGCCGAAAGCCGCGACCGGAAGCAAAAAGAAGCGCCGCGTCGTGCCTGAAATCCGGCGCCGCATCCCGGTGCGGACCTTCGCCGACTGGAAAGAACCTCCGCCCGGCAGTATGGAAATGGATCTGGTCGCCCACTGCGGCGAGGTGAACCGCGGCAGCTACGTGCACAGCTTGGTGCTGACGGACATTGCGAGCGCCTGGACCGAATGCACCCCGCTGGTGGTGAGAGAAAAGACGTTGCTGGTCGAGGCCCTCGAGCGAGTGCGCATCAGTCTGCCATTCGTGTTGCGCGCACTCGACGTCGACAACGGAAGCGAGTTCATCAACGAAACCCTGATCGAGTATTGCCTCGGCCATGGTATCGAACTGACGCGCAGTCGCCCGTATCGGAAAAATGACCAAGCGTGGATCGAGCAGAAAAACGGTGCCGTAGTGCGACGCATGGTTGGTTCCCGTCGGTTTGAGGGTCTCGCCACCGCGCACGCGCTGGCACGCCTGTATGCGGTGTCGCGTTACTTCGTGAATTTTTTCCAGCCGTCATTCAAACTGGCGGAGAAGAGCCGAGAAGGTGCGCAGGTGACCAAGCGATATCATCCTCCGCAAACGCCGTGTGAGCGGTTGCTCGCTCATGACGCCACCTCAGATGCGGTGAAGTCCAAGTTGCGGGAAGTGGCCGACACACTCGATCCCCTCCAACTACTGGAGGAGATCCGTTCAATGCAGAGCCATCTGGTGGGTCTCGCTGACGGCGGGCAACCGTATCAACCGAACACAGCCGAGCAGAATCTAGAAAAGTTCCTCGCAAGCTTATCGAGCGCCTGGCGTGCCGGAGAGATCCGACCGACGCATACTCGCGAAACAAAACCGCCAGCGTATCTACGACGCATCGAGCTTGTGGTGGTGCCGGCACCTCCAATTGCCGTCAGCAGCGAGCGCACGCCCAAACCCGTGGCGACAGAAGTGGCTCCACCCATCGAGTCGATTGCCGCACGATCCGCGCCACGATCCGATGCGAGTGCCTCAGGCATCACAACACCGAGCGTGAAGCGGGCAACTCGTAACGCTGGTGATCACTCGCAGCGACCGACGTGGATCCATCGACAGGCTTTGGGCTCGATGGGGCCGGAGATCTGTCGACGTCTGGAGGCGCGACCCAACCTTAGCGCCGCCGAGTTGTTCGACGAGCTACGGGCCGAGCATCCTGGCCGATTTGTGCTCGGCCAGACCCGCAGCATTGAACGGCAGGTCAAACGTTGGCAAATCGAGGCTGCTGCGCGCGGTATCGTGATCGGCAAGCGCACCTACCGCGGTCCGAAGTCTCCGCGCACTTGGCGAACGCGCATCGATCCGTTCGCGCCCGTTTGGCCAGAACTGTCTTTCCATCTGGAAAATCATCCCGACCTGACCGGGCGTGAACTCTTCGGAGAACTCGAAGCGCGTCACCCCGGACAATACCGCCCGGGCCTACTGCGAACATTGCAACGGCGCCTCCAAATCTGGCGCGCTCAAGCCGCGCGCCGTCTCGTCTTCGGGGTGGCCGAACCCACGTTCCTGCTGCGGAACTGTTCCCTCCCAAGTCAGGGCGGGGAGGCTTCGCCTCCCCTGCACCCCTCCCAGTATATTTGAATTGATCCAAACTTAAGGGGCGATGGCTTCGCCCTCTCCCCTTAGAAACCCCTCTCTTGGTAACATCTCTGATGAGGCAACTGGTAACATTCTTACGTGAGGCAACACGATGTCGAAGGTGAACTGGCGTTCTACAGTCGGTGGACCGTCTGCCCCATTCCAAATAAAAATAGCTGCTTCTGATCGGTGGATATGCAGCTATCAG
>CAJAYO010000976.1 GCA_903948415.1 uncultured Opitutia bacterium
GAGCGTTCGAACCGGTGGTCGCTCGGCGGGTGGATGAGGCCCGGTGGGCCGAGTTCGCGGGGGAGCCGGGCCGCGCGGGCGGTTTGCGCGGCGTTGTCATTGGAGCGGCCGACGTAGGGGGCTTTGCCGGAGCGGACGGTGTGGGCGAGGGCCCCCGTCGTCTCTGCGAGCGAGGTGTGGGCATCCGGGCGGTGCGGATACCAACAACCGACGTAGTCGAGGGCCAGGCGGCGGACGTTTTGGTCGAGGGAGGCGAGGACCTATTTGTGGTGCCCGCCTCGCCTGAGGGGCCGGGCCGCACGGTGCAGCCGGGCCTCGGGGGCGCGGATGCGTTCATCGCGGTAGGGCGGCGAGGTCGGTCCGCGGCATCCGGCCGAAATTCTCCGCGGCGGTGCCGGGCGGCGGGCCGCAGTTGTTGGCGAGACCGAAGGGCGGGAGGTCGAGTTCGAAGGCCCGCAGCACCCGGGCGCGGCCGTCGGCCTCAACGTCGCCGCCGCCGCGATGGTGCCAGAGGCCGAGCGAGCGCGCGGGCCACGTCCGGGCGCTGCGGCCGTTGGGGCGATGGCGGGCGGTGTTTTCGGAGCGGGTGGCGGTGGGCGGGTGCGACATGGCCGCGGCCTCGCGCGGCGGTCGTCCGATGCAGGCCACAAAAAACCCGTCGCGTTGGGCGACGGGTTGAGAAGCGCGGAGGGGGCGTCAGACGGGTTCCGGGAGGGAAGCGTCGAGCGTGGCGGGGTGGAGGTGATGGCGTTTGGCGCGCTGCAACTGATGGCGGCGGTTCAGCATGCGGTCGAGTTTGTCGACGAGCATCGAGACGGCCTTGTGGCATTCGTCGGATTCGACGCTGGCGTTCATGTCGGGGCCGTAGATGGCGATGTGGCCTTTGGCCTTGAAGCGCGTGCCGACGTCTTCCTTGGGGTCGCATTCCAGCTCAACGCGGATGCGCACGATGCGCTCCTCGTGTCGAAACAATCGTTCGGTTTTTTCTCGCACAAACGTTTTGAGCGATGGGGTCAGCTCGAGATGAATGCCGGAGACGATCAGTTCGTGGGTGTTTTGGCTGTTCATATTACTGCGTATGGTTTGGTTTGAACCGAAGCCGGCGGTAAGGCCGGCCCGGTGAAAGGGGAAGGAACCAAAAAAACCAAGCTCGCCCGACATGCCCTCGCTCAGCGAAGAACTCAAATCATACTCTGCCGTCGTTGTTACGGGCGGATCTTCCGGGATTGGAAAATCGTTTATCAATCTGATGGGAAACCTGTGTGCGGACCTGGTTTTTTGCAATCTCTCTCGCCGCGAACCGGCGATAAAAAACTTCGGTAAAAAATTGAACCATTTTCCCTGCGATCTGGCGCGCGCCGACGAGGTGGCCCGCGGGGCGGCCGAGGTGGAGGCGTTTCTCCGTCGTGAGGTGCCTGAGGGGCGCGTGCTGCTCATTAACAACAGTGGTTTCGGCTCATATGGGCGCTTTCCTGAGCCCAATCTGGGCCAGCAGCTCGAAATGGTGGACGTCAACGTGCGCGCGGTGGTGCAACTGACGGGCCTGCTGCTGCCGCTGCTGCGGGAGCGGGGCGGGGCGGTCATCAGCCTCGCGTCGACGGCGGCGTTTCAACCGACGGCGTTCATGGCGGCCTACGGGGCGTCCAAGGCGTTCGTGTTGCATTGGAGTCTTGCGCTCAACGAGGAACTGCGGGGCAGCGGCGTGCGCACCCTGGCGGTGTGTCCGGGGCCGACGGCGACGGATTTTTTCCGGAGGGCGGGCCTGCAGGAGGGCAGTGCGGCCGATGCGATGAGTATGCCGTGCGACGTGGTGGTGACCCGGGCGTTGCAGGCGCTGGCGGCGGGGCGCAGCCAGGTGGTGACGGGGTGGAAAAACAAACTCGTGGCCATCGCCGGCTCGCTGGCGCCGAAGCCGCTCGCGGCGCGGGCGGCGGCCGTGATGCTGGCGCGCTTTCGCCTGAAGCAGGTGTCCCGGTGAGCACCGAACCGGAGGGACCGGGTCCGGCGCCAGCCGGCGGCAGCGGCGAGGGGCCGGTGGACTTCATGGCCATCTCGGGCCGGGCGTGCGCCTGGCCGCGGCGCACCAAGCAGGGGCCGGTGCGGATGATCGCGCCCGAAGAGGTGCCGCCGTGGATCGTCTACGAGGACGCGCGCCTGCTGGTGGTCAACAAGCCGGGCGACATCGTTTGTCATCCGTCGAAGGCGGGGCCGTGGTCGAGCCTGGTCGGGGCGTTGCGGGAGTATGCGAAGCTCGACGTGGTGCATTTGGTGTTCCGGCTCGACCGGGAGACCAGCGGCATTGTGGTGCTGGCCAAGGATGCGAAGATGGCGAGCCGGCTGCAGCGGGCGGTGCAGGAGCGGAAAGTCGCGAAGGCGTATCTGGCGGTGCTCACCGGGGAACTCGCGGCGCCCGTCACCGTGAACCAACCGCTCGGCGACGATACGTCGAGCCCGGTGTTCATGAAAACGTGCGTGCAGCCGGACGGGCAGGCCTCGGTCACACATTTCACGCCGCTGGCGACGGCGGGCGGGTTTACGCTGGTGCGGGTCGTGACGGAGACGGGGCGGAAGCACCAGATCCGGGCGCACGCCCAATGGCTCGGGCACCTGATGGTGGGCGACAAGATTTACGGGCCCGACGCGCGCTGCTATCTGGACTTCATCGATCACGGCTGGACCGAGGCGCTCGCGGCGAAGCTGCTGTTGCCGCGGCAGGCGCTGCACTGCGCCGAGATCGACCTGCGGCCGGCGGGACTGGAGCAGGTGTTCACGGCGCCGATGCCGGCGGACCTGCGGGAGTTTTGTGTCAGCCGCGGGTTAACTGCGTGATCGCGGCCTCGATGGCGGCACGGAGGGTGGCGATGCGTTGATCGAGGGGCAGGGACGTCGGGCTTTCGATGGTGTAGCTCAACGTCGTATGGTGGGCGCCGAGGTAGATCGCCTCGGGCCAATTCTCGCGCAGCAACGGGTCGCTCACGGGACGAATGATGCCGGGGGCATCGATCGGGCGGCCGTCGATGACCGTGGCGGTTTCGATCGGGCAGACTTGGGCGGCGGCGGCGATCATCGCGTCGGCGAGGGTGGAGCGGTGGGTGGGATTGAGTTCGTAGAGGTAAAATCCCGTCGCCTCCCAGTCTTCGTGCACGCAGACGGTGAGGTCGAAATTGGGTTGGCGCGCGAGCCAGCCGGCGTGGGCGCGAATTTCCGCGGAGCGGAGGTCCTGGTAGTCGCGGTTGAGGTCGAGGCCGTCGGCGTTTTCGCGGGTGGCGCGGAGAAAGCCGGCCGGGTTGAGCAACGGACAGAGGAACCACCCGGCGCGGTCATCGAAGACGCCGGCTTCGAGCAGCGCGAGGAGGGCGAGGGGCGGGGCGGGTTCGTCGCCGTGGATGCCGGCGGAAAGATAGATGCGGGGGCGCGGGCGGGGGCCGGGCGGGCGTTTGGTGAGGGCGAGCAGGGGCGTGCCGGCGAGGTCGCCGAAGCGTTCGACGCGGAAACCGGCGGCCGGCGCGGCGGCCTCGAAGCGGGCGGCAAGGGCCGGGGGATCGAAGGGCGCGGGAGGAACAGGGTGGAAAGGATTCACGGTGGCGGGCGAAAGAGATGAGTTGGAATTTTGTTCATCCTGTTAATCCTGTCGCGTCTAATTATGTCCCAAGTCCGCGTTCGCTTCGCTCCCAGTCCCACGGGTTTCTTTCACATCGGCAGCGCCCGCACGGCGTTGTTCAACTGGCTCTACGCGCGCCACACCGGCGGCGTGTTCATTCTGCGCATCGAGGACACGGACAAGGAACGCAACAGCGAGCAGTTCCTCCAGCTGATCTATGAGAGCCTCACGTGGCTCGGGATGAATTGGGACGAGGGTCCGAAGTATGGCACGAGCGGGGGCGGTGACCACGGCCCGTATCGGCAGAGCGAGCGCGGCGACATCTACAAGGAGTATGTCGGCAAACTTTTGGCGGCGGGCCGGGCCTACGAGAAGGACGGGGCGATCTGGTTCAAGCTGCTCGGTGAGCGCCACGAGGTATTTGACGAGCACCGCAAGAAGACCGTGACCAAGGTCAAGACGCCGCCCGTCGTGATTGAGGACGAGATCCGCGGCCGCGTGGAGCGCGTCGAGGACGAGGATTTCGTGATCGTGCGCTCGGACGGCAATCCGGTGTTTCACCTGGTGAACGTCGTCGACGACATCGCGATGCAGGTCACGCACATCATCCGGGGCGAAGACCATCTGTCCAACACGAGCAAGCACGTGGCGCTTTACGAGGGCTTCGGGGTGAAGCCGCCGGCCTTCGCGCACATTCCGCTCATCCTGAAACAAAACGGCCCGGGCAAGATGTCGAAACGCGACCAGGGCGCGCTGATCGAGGAGTATCAGAAGCGCGGTTATCTGCCGGAGGCGCTGGTGAATTTCCTCTGCTTGCTCGGCTGGAATCCCGGGGACGACCGCGAGAAGATGCTGATCGCCGACATCATCAAGCTCTACGATCTGCCCGGGATCAACCAGAGCAACGCGCGGTTCGACGACAAGAAACTCGCGCACATGAACATGCTTTACCTGCTGGAGCAGCCCGCGGGAAAATTTCTGGCGTTGGCGCGGGAGTATTTGAGCAAGCAGACCGAGAACGCAGTGGCGAAGGCCGCGCTCGCGGCCGACGCGGAGTATTTCCGCGAAGTGATGGGGCTCAGCCAGCCGAAGCTGAAGGGCGTCGAGGAACTGCCGGCCTACACGGGTTATTTCTTCACCGAGGATTTCGCGACGGACGCCAAGGTCCGCGACAAGGTCATGGGCAAGGGCGATCCGAAGGCGCGGCTGGCGGAGCTGATCGCGTGGGTGCCGACGGCGGATTTTTCGAGCGACGCGGCGATCGAGGAGGGGCTCAAGGCGCTCGCAGCGAAGCACACGCTGGGCTTCGGCGACTATCAGTCGGTGGCGCGGCTGGCGGTGTCGGGCACGAATGTGGGACCCAGCATCACGGGGATGTTTCGCGTGCTCGGACGCGAGCGCGTGCAGGCCCGGCTGCAAAAGCTGCTCGCGACGGCGTAAGGGCCCAACGGCGGCGGGAAAACGCCGCTCCGTCAGCAGCGGGCAAGGATCAAATTCAACAGCTCCGGGTAGTCGTTGACGGCGGGGAACTGGGGGAACTGACGCACGATGTTGTCGGGGGCGTGAAAGAGAAAACCGC
>CAJAYO010000977.1 GCA_903948415.1 uncultured Opitutia bacterium
GGCGGCACGGGCAAGCAGGCCACGGGCACCGGCTTCACCTCGGTCTACTCCACCAAAAGTTCGTTCGTGGCCCAAAAAACCGATGGCAGCGTGAGGGCCTGGGGTAACACGGCAAGCGGTGGCGCCGGCGCGCCCCTAAGCACAGTCACGGGCCTGACGGTGAGCTCGGCCCGGGCAGCGATCCCATACCAGCAATCCGGCACCACCGGCGACCTGCCCACCGCCTACCTGGGCAAGCCAATCGGCCCCGACGGTGGCGCCGGCCCCGCCGCCTACCAGGTGGGCGCGATCAGCCAGGGGGCGTATTACCGCATCACCGCCGGCGCCTTGCCCGGCGGCTTGGCCCTCGACCCGGCCACCGGGTTCCTGTTCGGCACGCCCACCGGTCTGGCGGGCACCTACTCGTTCACCATCACCACCACCAGTGCTACGGGGGTGACCAGCCAAGGCTACACGCTGGAGGTGAAGGATCCGCTTTCCCTGGCTTTGCCCAACCAGCGGTCGGGCAACGGGGCGGTTTTCAGCGTGGGTTCCGGCCAGTCCGCCGGTAACCAGGGCGCCTTTGCGGCCCTGAATCCGGACGGTTCGATCAGTGTCTGGGGCGATACGGACCTGGGCGGCAGCGGCGCGCCCACCGGCACCGGTTTCACGCAGGTCTTCTCCGCTCCGCGAGCGTTCACGGCCCTCAAGGCCGACGGATCCCTCGTCGCGTGGGGCGATCCTCTCGCCGGCGGCGCGGGTGCGCCGACGGTCACCGGCTTCACGCAGGTCTTTTCCACCAACGAAGCCTTCGCGGCGCTGCAGGCCGATGGCTCGATCAGCACGTGGGGCCATGCCGATTTCGGCGGCACGGGCGCACCGACGGGCACCGGCTTCACGCAGGTATTCGCCAACTCCGGGGCGTTCGCCGCCCTGCAGACCGACGGCTCGATCACCGCTTGGGGTCAGACCCTCGGGGGCGGCACGGGCGCGCCTACGGGCACCGGCTTCACGCGGGTGGTTTCTGCGGCAAACGCGTTTGCTGCGCTGCAGTCCGACGGTTCGATCAGCGCCTGGGGTGAAGCCACCGGCGGCGGCACGGGCGCGCCGACGGCCACCGGTTTCACGCAGGTGTTTTCCAGTCAAAACGCGTTCGCGGCGCTGAAGGCGGACGGTTCGATCACGACATGGGGTGAAGCCAACGGCGGCGCCACGGGTGGGCCGACGGCGACCGGTTTCACGCAGGTGTTTTCCAGTCAAAACGCGTTCGCGGCGCTCAAGGCCAACGGCTCGATCACCGCCTGGGGAGCTTCGACCAGTGGCGGCACGGGCGCGCCGACGGGCACCGGTTTCACGCAGGTGTTTTCCACGGCCGCGGCTTTTGCGGCGATGAAGGCCGACGGCTCGATCACCGCGTGGGGTGCGGCAAATAGTGGCGGAAGTAGCGCTCCCACCGGCACCGGTTTCAGGCAGGTGTTTTCCACGGCCGCTGCCTTTGCGGCGTTGAAGCCCGACTTCTCGATCACCGCGTGGGGTGCTTCAAATAGTGGCGGCAGCAACGCTCCCACCGGCACCGGTTTCACGCAGGTGTTTTCCCATGCGAGCGCCTTCGTGGCGATGCAGGTCGACGGTTCGATCCGTGCGTGGGGTTCATCGTCCGCGGGTGGCACCGGCGCACCCACCAGCACGGACTACGTGACCGTGCAATCTCCCTTGGAAACCCTCCCGGCATTTGGCGCTACTCTGGCCAACTCGGCACTTTCCGCCAAAACGAATCAGGCCTTCTTCGCTAACCTCGGTGCGCAGGGCGTGGGTCTGCGCTATGAGATCGTGGTCGGTTCGCTGCCCCTCGGCCTCACCGTGAATGCCACCACCGGCGTGCTCAGCGGAACACCTACTGTTTCGGGTACCTTCTCGTTTATTTTGTCGGCCTCGAATTCGGCGGGGACTGCATCGCAACCCTTCAACCTAGTCGTGGAAGGGAGCATCGTACCGGTGTTCACCAGTGCGGCCGCTGCCACCTTGACCTCCGGCACTGCGGGCACCTTCACCGTCAGAGCGACCGGCGTCCCCACAGCCATCACCTACGCTGTAACCGTGGGCACCCTGCCCAGCGGCCTGACGCTCAACCCCACCAC